>SLSB01000311.1 GCA_007130675.1 Candidatus Hydrogenedentota bacterium
CGCGCATTCGACCCCGGGCGGATGTGTTCAATCCATAACGGCGTCAACGCGCACGAGTTCAAGCCTGACCCGGCCCAACGCGCCGAGGCGCGCGCTGAATTCGGATATGCCGACGGAGATCTCGTGTGCGGGATCGCCGCGCGCCTGGTGCCGGCAAAAGGCCACTCGTTCTTGTTCCGCGCCGCGGCTATGCTCAAAAACGAGTTTCCCCACCTGCGTCTGCTCGTCTTGGGCCGTGGCGACCTCGAACCCGAGCTGGTCGCCCTCACGCAAGAGCTCGGCATTGCCGGCATCGTGACGTTCGCCGGGTTTCGCGACGACATGGCCCGCTGCACCCAAGCTTTTGATATCGGTGTCCAGCCCTCGATCGACTGCGACACGTCTTCGTTCAGCCTGAAAGAACAGATGGCCGAGGAGAAGCCGGTGGTCTGCTCGGATTACGGCGGCCTGACCGAAATCCTGACCAATGAGCTTGAAGGGTTTATTGTGCCCACCGGGACCGTCGAGCCCCTGGCGGAGGCCATGAAAAAACTCCTCGAAAACAGCGAATTGCGCCAAAAAATGGGGAGAGCAGGACGCCGCCGGGTCTTGAAAGACTTCACTTTGGAGGTGTTTGCACAGCGCACCGCCGAGGCGTATTACCAGGCATTGGAGATTCACGGTGCGCATTCTGCATCTTAACGAACAGCGCGGCTGGCGCGGGGGAGAGCAGCAGGCCAGCTATCTTATCGAGGGTTTGGCGCGGCGCGGCCACTTCGTGGCTATCGCCGGGCGGTCCGGAGAAGAGTTCATCCAGCGCGACCATGGTCTGCAAGACCTCACTCGCGTAGGCTGCCCGTTTCGCGGGGAACTGGACCTGTTTACCGCCTTGCGGCTGGCGAAGGCTGTTAAGACGCTTGGTATCGACATTCTCCACGCCCACTCGAGCCACGCACACACCCTTGCATGCCTCGCGCGGAAGTTTGCCGGCTCGTGCAAGGTGATGGTGACGCGGCGCGTGGACTTTGTGCCCAAATCCCACGTCCTAAACCGCTGGAAATATGCGCTGCCCGATCGTATCGTGTGCGTCTCGCGGTGTATCGCAGAAATCCTGCGCGGCTTTGGCGTCCCCGAGTCAAAACTGAGTGTCGTGAACAGCGCGCAGGATCCCGCGCGGTTCGATGTGACGCCGTACACCCGCGCAGAGTTGGGACTACCGGATGATGTCCCGCTGTTCGGCAACGTGGGCGCGTTTGTCGGGCACAAAGACCACGCAACCCTTCTCGATGCGATGGCCATTGCGAAGAAGACCCTGCCCGATTGCCATCTGGTACTCGTGGGTGACGGCGAACTGCGCGACGCAATCGAAACGCACATCGCGGCCAAGGGATTAGGTTCATCTGTGACGCTGCTGGGTTACCGGAGCGACGTGCCGCGGATTCTGCCCGTATTGGACGCATTCGTGCTATCGAGCAGCCAGGAAGGATTTGGCGGCGTGTGCGCCGAGGCCATGTTCTCGGGCGTGCCCGTAGTCTCCACCGACGCCGGCGGCATGATCGAGACGGTCAAACCCGGCATCACCGGGCTGATGGTCCCCAAACGGAACCCCGAAGCCCTCGCGGCCGCCATGGCACGGCTCATTGAGGATCCCGACCTCTCGGCGGACCTCGCCGATCGTGCCACCGGCTATGTAAACGAACACCTCACGGCCGACCGCATGGTCGAGAAATATGTCGGACTTTACGAGGAGATGATGGGGGAGAGGTAGCGCGGGCGTCTTGCTCGCATCTTACAGCAGATCAAACCTGAAGACCAGACGCTTGCGTTACCGGTTGGTTGAACCTTCTTGCGCATGATCCGCGAGACATTCTTCTGCACGGAAGGGGGCGGCTTTGACTATTAAGAGTGAAGGACAGTCCGGTTGCGCTTGTTGTATGCTTATTCGGTATGGAAGGAGTCGCGCATGACGGACGTATGGATTGCATTGGGGCTGACCGCGTTCGCGGGAATGGCCACGGGTATCGGCAGCATCATCGCCTTTACCGCAAAGCGCACCAACTACCGGTTTCTCTCCGTGGCCACCGGGTTTTCGGCAGGCGTCATGCTCTATGTGTCGTTTGTCGAAATTCTCCATAAAGGCGGGGAGGCGCTAACCGAAGCCTACGGCGAGTATTGGGGACACTGGGTAAATGTGGCGGCGTTTTTCGGGGGCTTGCTCCTGATCGCTTTTGTGGACAACCTGATTCCCGCGGCGAAAAACCCGCATGAGGTGCGGTCGGAGAAAAAGACCGCACCATTGCATGAGCCAGATGCGCCGATGCCGGATTTGCGCGTCAACACATATGCGCCATCGTCTGCCTCCGCTTCGCATTCAGGTGATGCCAACGGCCACGATCCGAAACTCATGCGCACAGGATTATTTACCGCGCTTGCGATTGCAATTCACAATTTTCCCGAAGGTCTCGCCACCTTTCTCGCCGCGCTACACGACCCCGCTTTGGGAGTTGCCATCGCGGTGGCCGTCGCGTTGCACAATATCCCCGAAGGCATCAGCGTGTCGGTACCAATCTTCTACGCGACCGGGGACCGCCGTAAGGCGTTCCTGTATTCGTTCTTGAGCGGACTGGCCGAACCCGTCGGGGCCATTGTGGCCTACATCGCGCTACGCTTTGTCGTAGGGACCGAAAACGGGGCCTTCCCCTCGCAAGTGATGGGCATACTTTTCGGGGGCGTCGCCGGCATCATGGTCTACATCAGTCTCGACGAACTCCTGCCTACCAGCCGCGCCTACGGCAAAGGCCACGACAGCCTATTCGGCCTCATCGCCGGCATGCTTGTCATGGCCATCAGCCTGCTCCTGATGCGATAGACGGCGCACTCGCTGGCGCATAAGGCTGCGGCACCTCATTGCGGGTTTCTTAGCGTAGTGTGCGCGTGGCGTTCGCTTTCATTATCAACAGTGTGCTGAGAAATATCTGAAGGCCTTGCTGATATCCGCCGGAGTCGACTTTCCGAGAACGGTCTTGCTGCGCAATCTGGCGGCGAACTCATGCGGATTTTGTGCCCTCCTCACTCGCGAAAAAACGCCTCGAGTTGCACAAACACGTCGTGATCGGCGGAATGGCGGCGCACGGCACGGACATCGTGCAGTTTCTCGGTCTGTTTGATCATCTGGTCAAGGCGCGCGTCTTCGTTGACGAGCAGCCAGATGCGGCTGAGGGTCCCGTCGCCGATGGGCATACACAAGATGCCCTCGACGTTGTAGGCCCGCCGCGAGAACAAACCGCAGACATGCGACATCACGCCGGGGTGGTTGTTGACGGTCAGTTCGAGCACTGTGCGCGGTAATGTCGATAGATTCTGCGTTTCAGTTGCGATGCTCATCGTGTTTCTCCTTATCATTTCTATGAAAGATCCCTTATACCGGCAAAAAACAGGGACTGCCCCAAGCGAGCGACGAAGGAGCGAGACGGGGCTGTCCCTGTTTTTCGCCTTACCCCGCCACCACCTCGGGGGCGAGCATGTCGCGGTTGGCCGCGCCCGGCGGGACCATCGGGTACACCTTTTCGTTCACGTCGATGGGTGCATGGATCAGGCACGGCCCGAACGATGCCAGCGCTTCCTCGAGCAATGCCGCCGGGTCGTCTGCACCGCCCAAATCGGTCGTTTGCATGCCGAACCCCCTCGCGATTGCGCAGAAATCGACCGCCACGCGGTAGTCGCACGCAAAAATGCGCTGGCCGTAGAACAGGTCCTGCTGTTGATGCACCAGTCCCAGCGAGTTGTTGTTCATAACGATGATCTTGATGTTCACGTTCTCCTCGACCGCCGTCACAAGCTCCTGGATGTTCATCAACAGGCTGCCGTCGCCGCTGAAACACACGACCGTGCGTTCGCGACAGGCCAGCGCGGCGCCGATGGCCGCGGGAAGGCCGAAACCCATCGTGCCGAGTCCGCCGGAGGTCAGCCATTGCCGGGGTCGCCGCAACGGATATGCCTGGGCCACCCACATCTGGTGCTGTCCGACGTCGGTTGCGATGATGGCCGTGTCATCCAGACAGCGGGCGGTTTCGGCGATCAGACCGTACGGGGTGCGGGCATCGTCTACCCCCGGCATTTCGAGTGGGAAGGCATGGCGGAGTTCCGCGATGCGCGCCAGCCACCCCTCGCGCGGATTGCGGTCTATTTGGGGCAGCAGAGCCTCCAGAACAGCGTGCACATCGCCCCGGACGCCCACGTGCGCTGTCTTGAGCTTGTCCAGCTCGCTGTGATCAATGTCGATATGGGCGATCTTCGCGTTGGGGCAGAACTCGGCCACTCTGCCCGTGGCGCGGTCGTCAAACCGTGCTCCCGCCGCGATAAGCAGGTCGCATTCTTCGAGGGCCATGTTGGTGAACCGCGCCGCATGCATGCCCAGCATGCCAATCGACAGGGGATGGTCCACGGGCATGGTCCCGAGGCCCATCAGCGTCATCGTCGTGGGCAACGAGGCCGTTTCGGCCAGCCGAACCGCTGACTCGGCCGCCCCGGCGTGCATGATCCCGCCGCCGAGGTATAGGATTGGCCGCTGGGCGGCGTTGATCAGTGCTGCCGCGCGTTCAAGCGCCCCCGCATCGAACGCCGGGGGCGTGTCAGCAGCTGCGGGTTCAGGCCATTGTTCTAGAGTGACGGTCTCGCGCTGCACATCTTTCGGAACGTCCACCAGAACTGGGCCGGGCCTTCCCGAGGCGGCAATCCGGAACGCTTCTGGGATAATGTCGAGCAAATCTGCCGCCGAGCGCACCAGGAAATTGTGCTTTGTTATGGGAATGCTCATCCCGTAGGTGTCGACTTCCTGAAATGCGTCGGTGCCGATCAGCGCACGGGGCACCTGCCCGGTAATGCAGATGACAGGCACTGAATCGAGCTTGGCGTCGGCCAGGGCGGTGAGGGCATTGGTCGCGCCGGGTCCGGACGTCGCCAGAAACACCGCGGGCCGGCCCGTGGCGCGGGCCATGCCCTGCGCAATAAAGCCCGCGCCTTGTTCATGGCGGGCCAACACGTGATGGATGCTCTGCGATTGACCGAGGGCGTCGTAGAGCGGCAGGTTTGCGCCTCCGGGGATACCCGCGATAGTGCAGATGCCCTGGCGCTCGAGCAGGCGGACGATAAGTTCCGCGCCGGTCATGGTGGTCATGGCCGTGTCTCCTTGTGGTGCCCATGGCGGCGGCTCCGGCGCTCGAGGGGGATACATAGAAATCGCCCCCGCCGACGCCTTCACGCCGATGGGGGCTGATATAGCCTTGTTTAGAACCCGCTACGGCGCACAGGCGTCGACACGTACTACCACCACTACGCCTACCTGCACCAAGCGGGCGTTTGCATGGGCGATCGTGTTGTCGAACCGTCGCGTCATAGCGTGTTGCCTCTCCTTCCCGGCTCATTCCGGGTGTCGAGATAGTACCACCAACAGGGGCATCTGTCAAATCCGCGATTTGGTGCTGGGGCGATCCCGCCCATTGGTTCCTGAGGCCGGGTTTAGTAGAATCCATGCATTGAAACCCGTGCGCAACAGGAGAGCAAATACGATGCGCTGCATTATGTCCATAATCTTTTGCATGTCTGCCGTAGGTGTCTTCGGTTTCTGGGCGGCTGCCGCACCGGTGGGCGGCAACGACGTCGAGATCGAGACCGAGCACCTCAAGCTGGTACTGCCTGCCGACGGTCCCGGCGCGGTTTCCTGGTTTGGCCGGCGCGACAGCGCACGCAACCAGGCTGCGGGCGACGGGCTGCTCCTCGAGGGCTTCGGAGTGGGCAGCTTCTACGTGCCCAACCGGAGGCTGAACGTCAAGTTCGAGGTGCTTGACGACGTCCCTGGCCGGCCGGTGCTGCGCTATGCCTACGACTGCGACGGCCCCAACATCTCGGGTCTCAAGGTCCGCCGACTCATCGAGCCGCTGCCCGACGAAGCGTCGCTGCGTGTTCGCTGGACGGTCGAAAATGCGGGCGATGAAGATCAGTGGGTGGCGCCGTGGGTGCGTGCCGAGCTTGCGCCGGGCGGGACTTTTGACACAGCCGACCGCATCGATATCCCGACGCTCGAAGGCGTCCGGCGGGCGACGGGCCATGGCTATTATCCCGCCTCGCGCAACTGGATTGCCGCAACCGACACCCAGTTGCGCGAAACAGTGTATTTGGTGTTCGACGCCGGGCGCCTCCATTCATTTCTTGTCGAGCCGAACCTCGAGGCGGGGTACGCCGGCGTACAGGCCGCTTATGTGCCGAGCCTGTTCAGGGGCGAGACGGCATGGGAGACAACGTATCGGATCAACATGGTCCGGGGCTTGTCGCACGTCGATTTCGCGACCACCGAACTGGCTGCTCAGGTCGATTACGAACCCGGACGGCTGGTTTTGCATTTCGCTGCCGCGCGCGATTTGCCGCCGCTGGTTATCAAGACATCCGTGCTTGCTCCTAACGGCCGGGTCTGGAGGCTCGAACCCAAACAATTCACTCTCGATACCGGCACGGTGGTTCGCTGCACCTACGACTGGGTAGCCCCCGCGGAGGGCCCGTATGACCTCATCGCGCTGTTTGAAAAAGACGGGCAGCCGTTCGAACTCGGGGAGGGCCTGAATGTCCCGCACGGCGCCATGGATACCCAGTTTTACGTGGGCAGGGCCGAGCAATGGGACATGGAGGCCTGGACGGCGGCCCCCCACACCCTGGACCGGCAGCCCCGCACTCTCGAGCGCCCCATGGCCGCTCGCGGCGATACGGCCATCTGGTTCGAGCCAGCGCTCAACAAGGTTTTTCGCGACGACCGCCCCGTGCCCACCGGAATCATTGACCCGACCGCGCGCATAAGTCTAGCGCGCAACGAGCGGGAGTCCTTCCAGATTGTGCTGCGTCCTCCGGAAGGCATGCACTGGCGGGATGTCGCGCTGCATATCCCGGACCTTGTGAATTCCGCGGCGAATGCCCGCATTTCCGCCGAGAACATCCGGGCGTACCGCGTGGGCTACTGTCCCGTTCCGGTGCCAAGCTATTTCGAGGGTCCAACGGGCGAGTGGCCCGACCCCCTCGAACCGTTGACACCCTTTGTGGCAGAAGGCGGGGTCTGCTCACCATTGTGGGTGACGGTATACGCGCCCCCCGGCACGCCTCCGGGGGTCTACCGCGGTTTGCTCGAGGTGGCCGCGGCCAATGGCGGCCCTACCGAGTTCTGGCTCGAGGCTACCGTGTACGATTTCGAGCTGCCGCAGGTGCCTGCGCTCAAGACCGATTTCGGGTTCTGGGCCGAGGGCGCACTCGCCATGAACCGCCGCATGGGATACACGGGCAGCGCTGCCGACCTCGAACACGCATATTTGCGCGACGCTTTCGAACATCGCGTCACGCTGCGTGAGGCCGTCATGCTCCCTCGGGAAAGCGCGGACTACGAAGCCAGTCTGGCGGCCTACGAAGAACGCCTGCCCCTACTCGAGCACGCCAGCACGTTTGCGGTGCCCGCGTCGCTGCTCGATGCGCCGGCGCAGCTTGGAAAGGCGCAAGCGTTTGCGCAGCGCCACGGGCTTACCGAGCGGGCATTCGGCCACATCGGCGACGAACCGCCCCAGCCCGCATGGCCCCGCTTGTTCGAGCGCATGCAGAACTGGCTCGATACCAGCCCCAATATCCCGATGATGGTCTCGACATATGGACTTCAGCCGTTTTTGTCCGATGCCGCGCAGATCTGGTGCATTCACCTTCCGATGTTCGACACCGTCAACGGAAGAATCATTCTCGAACGGATAGCCGATGGCGGCGAGGTGTGGGCCTATATTAACCACAGCCCACCAAGGCCTTACGCCAATTTCTTCGTGGATTTTGCCGCCATCGAGCACCGGGTTCTGTTCTGGCAGCTCTATGCGCTCGGCGTGCGCGGCTTGCATTACTGGAGCATCAATTATGTGCCGGGCGACCGCGACCCTCGCGAAGGGCTTGGCGACATTACGCCCGTCAGCGGCGACGGATTCCTCGTCTACCCGTCGGCCACCGGTCCCACGCCTTCCATACGCTGGGAGACGATCCGCGATGGCATCGAGGACTATGATTATCTGATGCTGTTCCGTGCGTTGCAGCGAAGAGCGGAGGAAACCGGAAACGAGGCGCTTCTCGCACGTGTTCGAACGGCGGCCAACCTCGAACCTGTCGTGCCGGACCTGGTGAGCTTCACGCGGGACCCCGAGGTCATGATGGAACAGCGGGACGCAATCGCACGTGCTATCGAGGAAATGCAAGCGGTATTGGATCGCTGAGAATAGTAGAACCAGTAACGCGTAACCGGCCTTACGGCATGGTGATCTGCCCAACAACTACGGGCCGTTTCGCGCCGGTGGCCGACGGGATATTGGCCGGATTTCCAAAGATAGTCTCATTGGCCATGATGCACGCGCTGAGGGGGTCCACCACATTGCATGGAATCTTGTAACGATCCGTTTTGCGCAACACGGCTTCCTTTATCCCGGTCTTCACATTGCGCATCAAGGTCTTGTTGCGCAGGCCCTCTCCGCTGAGAATCAGCCTCGATATCGAATAATTTGGATACACGAAGCGTGTGAATGCCCGCGTAATGCTGTATCCGACGGCCATGGTCACGGTGGCGAGCATATCCTCGAGCGAATGGTCCCGCCGCCCGTTGAGGGCATCCCTGAGGTACTCTTCCGGGCCGAACTCGTTGCGGCTGGTGCTCTTCGGGGGCACTCGCAAAAAGTAGGGGTGGCTCAGGAGATAGTCGAGAAATTCGTCGATCACGAGACCCTTGCCGGCAATGGCCCCGTCACGGTCGCGCGTTTGTGTGGCGTGAGTCAGAATCCGTACCGAGCTGTCGATGCTGACCAGGCACGGCCCGACATCGAACGCTATCACATCCTTCAACTCGGGGGTTACCACCGTAACACTCGCAAAACCGCCCAAGTGCAGGCAGGCGTTCACACGATCCGGCCGGTGAAACAGCACCCAGTCCGCAAACGGATGCAGCACATTGCCCTGACCGCCGACCGCCATGTCGGCCGGTGCGAAATGCGATACAACAGGGAGGCCCGTGCGTGCTGCAATCATACTGGGTTCACCGAGCGCGAGATGCCCCGTGGCGGTGTCGGGGCCCCGCGAGGGCACGTGTCCCGCCGTGTATCCCGGCGACGATACAAAGTCCACATCGAGGTTTTCCGACTGCGCCCACTCGATTAGACCGCTGGCCACCTCGGCCAGCTCGGTTCCAAGTTCAAAGTTCAGCGCAGCCAACTCAACGGCGGACTTTCGCGTCGACAGCAGGCGGTTCTGCAGTCCAGGCGGGTGGCGGAAATGCTTGTCCTTGACAACTTTTATCAGCATTTCGGGTCCAGACCCTTTGATGCGCACCAGCGCAGCATCCACGCCAAGGCACGCGCTGTCAGCTGTCACCCCGATTGCATAGCGCACGGTTTTGTCTCGAATGCTGGTCAGTTTCATGTCATCCTGCCGTGTTTGGGTCTTCTACACTAACGTCTGTATGATCAGGCAGCGTCGCCAGTTTACACAATTCTTTGCGCAAAGTGTACTCTCTCCCGGCCGAACTCTCAATCCTCTATTTCAGAATCCGTGCGCGCCCATTCGCGCCTCCGATGCCAACAAGGTTTTTGGGAGGTTTTCAGCGCGTATCATCGCCAGCGCGGCACGATGGCCCCGCACGGGGGCCAACTCAGGAACCGTGTGCACGCCCAGCGCCCGAAGACGTATCCGAAATGCCTCAATATACCGCGGGCAATGCTCGAAGACGCCGCCATTGAGCAGCACGGGAGTATCGAGTGGCAGGTCGTGTTTCCGGAATCCCGCGCGCACCTGTTCTGCCATACGCTTCGCCTGAGCAACGATGCACTCGTCGGCCACCGCGTCATAGTCCGCCGCCTGCGCGACGGCCGGCGCAAGCCCCGCAATATCACGTATCGAGGCATTGCGCACCCAAGGCACCAGCATATGAAAGGAGTCCACGCCCGCAGCCTCGGGCAGGAGTTCCGTCAATGCCGTGTCGGGCGCCAGTCCATCCAAGGCGCGTGCCGCCGCGCGAAGCGCGCTCTGCCCTATCTGAAACGCGCTTCCATCGTCTCCGAAAAAAGCCCCGCGGCCGCCAATGAACGCGGACAGGCCGCCGGACGCCTGCGCCACCACACTCGAGCCGGTTCCCGCCACTGCCAGGATGCCCGGTGCGTCGCCAACGTTGGCGAACAAGATAGGCCGGATGTCACCGGCGACTACCGCGCGCGGCGCTTGAAACTGTTCACACAGCCGTCCGGCCAGCCACGACGCCATGCCCGAAGTCCACGCGCCCGAGATGGCCGCGCCGATGCCGTCCACCCTGCCCGCGTTGCCCGCGAGGGCTTCGCGGCCCACATCGGTCAAAACCGATATGCACGTGTCCAGCCCAAGCGCCATGGGATTCGATGCATCCCCGCGTGCCTCATGAAGCAAACGCCCTTCCGCGTCGTACAGGCCCGCGCGGGTTGCCGTACCGCCGCCGTCAAATGCAAGGTAGTGCTTCATAGCAAGTCGAGCCCTTCGGGAGGATCCCAATCCGGGCAGTAGCGCGCGAGAGCACCTTTCCCAATTCCTCGAGAAGCGGCGATATCCCGATAGAGATACGCCGCCGGATTCGGGGTGCGAGCCAGCGTCTCGCGGTGCACGTGCACAAGCCCGTAGTGCGCGTCATAGCCCCGTTCCCACTCGAAACCATCCAGCAGCGATCTGTGCATATAGCCCTTTACCTCGATTCCTGCTTCGATAGCGCGCTGCACGGCGGCCACGTGCTGCAGCAGATAATGGCGGCGCGCGCGGTCATCTTCCGTGGCAATTCCGTTGCCCAAAACCACCAGCGGTTTTTCAAATGCCGCGAGTTCAGTCAATACCCCCGTCAGGCCATTGGCATCCCTATCGTATTCATGGGGTTTTGCGCTCTCTCCCCTCGAAGTAACCCGCACCGCAATGCCATTGCGCCAGGGGCGGAATCGCACGTGCTGTGCTCCATAATAGGATATCCCGATGAAATCCGCCGTGCCCGCCAGCGCGGGGTCCATTCCGAAGGGTCTGGGCCATGCACCTGACGTCAGCGCATGCGGCCATACGGTGTTTGATAATGCCCGCTCCCATTGGGCGGCCCGAAGGTCCCACGGGCGCGATGCATCGGCGGGGTGCAGCACTTCAGCCAACACGCTCGCACCGATGAGCGCTTCGGGCGCGGCCTGCCGAAACGCCCGGAATGCCGCCGCCTGCGCTGCCGCCATGTGGCGAAGCGCTTTCCAGCCTGCACGCAGACTCCGCAGACCCGGTGGCCACAATCCCCACAGATACGCCCTGCGAACCGTGTCGGCCGGGGTCATCAGCGGCACCCAATACCGGCTCAGCGAACCCAGTGCCGAGGCCATTTCTTGCGCATACATATCGAATACGCAGGGGGCGTCATTGCGCAGCCAACCGCCGCGCGAAGCGAACCATTCCGGCAGCGTCACATCGTACAGGGCTGCAATCGGCGTGATGCCTTCGGCGCGCATGGCCTCGAACACTTGCCCGTAATGATCGAGCGCCGCCGGGTCCACCTCGCCTTCGCGCGGCATAATGCGGCTCCATTCGAGCGACACCAGGAGCGCACCAAGCCCGAGCTTTCGCGCCAGCGCGATGTCCTCGTGAAACCGGTTCCAATGATCCGAGGCCGTCTGCGAGGTGGCATCGCCCGCAATGCGTCCGGGACGCTGTTCCCAGCGCCACCAGTCACTCGAGTAATGCCCGCCCTCGACCGCATGAGCTGAGATCGACGCCCCCCACAAGAAATCCGGCGGAAATGTGCTCACGTTACTCTGCTTTCCACTGTCATAACTCCATCCGAATCATGCTGGCTTGTCCCGCCGCGCAAGGCACTGCAACCTATCCCCGGAAGGTCCGGTCTTGTGGCGCCCACCTATCTTTCGACGTATAGGTCATATAGGTCCCATAAGCCGTATACGATCCAAGAAACTCTGCCGCCGCCACAGCCATCGAAACCGTGCACGTCCGTGTGCGCCCGTGACACACGCCGGTCTGCGCCTGCCCGCCGCGTCCACGGTCTCACCCGATAACAGGTTTCTGGAACTCGAGACCGCAGTACAGGCACCGGTAATGCTTCGACGCGGAAACCCGGCCGCATTGCGGGCATTGCAGCGGCGTGTTGGTGATCTTCCCATCGAGCACCCCGTCGCGCAGGTCGATCTCGCGGGCCATTTCCTCGAAATCATGATCGGTAAGCCCGAGGCGGTCGCGCAGAATCTCCCACAGGGCCTGGTTCAGCAGCGTAAGCCGTTCAACTTGGTGCTGGAGTTCGCGCACCTCCGACATCAACTGCGGGGTCATATCCTTCTTCGCGCCTTGAGAGCGCGTCCTGCTGCTCTCGGCCATTCTATGCAACCCGCCTATCCACAGTCCCATGATTCAGCCCTCCCTCTTGAAATGCCTACTCCCGCTCGAAACGCCCGGCAGGATAGCCATTTTCATACGAGATCACGTAGGCCCCGCCGGGGACTTCGTAGCGAATGTCTTCTCTGCGCTCGAAATCCGTCAATCCATCGCGCACAATCAGGTCCGGA
>SLSB01000204.1 GCA_007130675.1 Candidatus Hydrogenedentota bacterium
ATCGGCGCCATCAACGAACGCCTCGAACGCAGTGAGCGTCCTTGATTCAGTGGATAGAAGACCTGAGCACAAACCGGTTTACTCGATCGGGTGAAACTCGCGGCAGACCGCGGCATGCAGCGCGTTGGCGAGTTCAATCCGATCCTCGCCGATGATCGGGGATTCCCCAAACGTCACATTCAACCGGTGGTAGGGCAGGCTGAGCAGCCGCAGAAACGCGGGCAGGAACATGCGCGGCGGCCCCCACATGTCGAGCTGCGATTGCGGTATGGCCCCGTCGGGTGTGCGGTAATACGGATCGGGGCCAAACAGCACCGACCGCGAAGGCGGCGGCCAGCCGTGCGGGGTGTGGTAATGCAGGGCGCAATAATGCACCGGAAACTGTTTGCGCGCGGGCGCCTCGAGCAGAGCCGCGCGGAACCGCTGAACAGACCGCCCCGGAGAGATGACGCCCTCGGGGGCGATCATAATGCTTTCTCCGCGTTCGAGGCGGCGCTCGATTTCAGCATTGACGCGCGATACTTCGTCACTTTTTCGGCTGACAAATATGCAGTCGAGTGCGCGAAAAAACCGGCCCACCATAGGCATGTCGCGCATCGAGTCCATGACCACGGGCCGCACCTCGAGCAACACCGTTTGGACCATGACATCCTGCCAGGTCACATGGTTGCTCACTAGAAAAAGCGGGTCTCGCGGAATAGGGCCATACACACTGATGCTCTGCCCAATGCCTTTGCGCACGTGGCGCAGCCAGGCCAGCGCGATGCCCCTGCGCTTGTGTTCGAACCGGGACGGGGTGATGCGCGCGGCGAGATCAACCGAAAGCTGCAGGTCGTAGTAAAACACCGTCACGGCGAGCAGATAGACGAGACGATAGGCTGCCCGCGGCACAGAAATGACCAGACGTCCAAAGGATACAGCGCCGGACGGGTCGCGAACAGGGGCATTCGGTGGATGGTTCATGCCTGCGGGGTCTCCTCCTCCAAGTCGAGTGAAAAATGCATGCGGCAATTCACGTTGTCGCGGATTTCCGCCGCCGGAAGCGGCGTTGTCGCAAGATCGGCGAGCGTCCAGCGCTTCAGCGTGGTGATGATGGCCTGATGCAACTCGGCCATGGCCCGGTGAAAGGCGCACACCAGTTCCAGACGATCGAGATCCTGGCAAAAGTCGCCCAGCACCTTGCCTTGACACGCTTCGACGACCTCGAGAAGCGTGATCTGCTCCGGCGGGCGGCTCAACGTGACCCCGCCCTTCATCCCGCGGTGGGCGCGCAGAATATCGGACTTCACCAACGCCGTGGTGACTTTTGCCGTGTAACTCGGCGATGCCCCGATATACGCGGCGATCCGCGCAGGCGGAAGCGGTTCATCGGTCTTACTGACCAGAAGAAACACCAGCGCTCTCAAAGCCGTTTCGGAAGTCTGCGTCAACATGGCAAGCCGTCCTGTCTCCAGATGCGAGCATACCATAGCGGCCAAACCTCATTCACGGCAGCACGGGGATCCCGAATCGCCAGCTAAACCCGCATACCTTACCAGCTCAGGCACGCCGAAACCGGTGAGAAATGTGAGCTATCTCCGTTCCGGAGCGCCGAAGGCGCGACAACATACCAGCCCAGCCTGCAAGGGCTGGGTAAACCGAATCCTCCACAATGTCCGGGCTGAAAGCCCGGTACAAACCTGGACTCCCGGCAGTTGAATCGTGTGAAATGTCCGGGTCATGTCCCGGCGATGACGGCGTTCACGTCGGCCTTGGCGTCTTGCCCGAGAGGCTGAAGGTCGAACTTCTCTTGAAGCAACCCGAGCACGTTGGGCGACACGAACGCCGGAAGCGCCGGCCCGAGGCGGATGCCCTTGACGCCGAGGTGAAGCAGCGTGAGCAGCACCGCCACGGCCTTTTGCTCGAACCACGAAACCACCAGGGTAAGCGGCAGATCGTTGACCCCGCAGTCGAAGGCTTTCGCAAGCGCGAGCGCGACCTGTATCGCCCCGTACGAGTCGTTGCATTGGCCCATATCCAGCAGGCGGGGCAACCCGGCCACCGTACCGTACTCATGCTCGCGGATACGGTACTTGCCGCAGCCCATCGTGAGAATGACCGAACTCTCGGGCGCGTTGTACGCGAAATCGCGGAAGTAGTTGCGGCCCGGCGCGGCCCCGTCGCAACCCCCGATCACGAAGAAATGTTTGATCTCGCCCGCTTTTACCGCGTCGACAATCTTGTCGGCGATATCAAGGATAGCGGTGTAATGGAACCCGACCGTGCGCGTCACCAGCTCGGTGGGTTCAAGCGCGCCGATCTCCTGTGCGCGCTGGATGACCTCCGAGAAGTCGTTGGTCGTAAGCCGCCTTGCGCCCGGCACCGCCGTTACACGCGTGGTGTAGAGCCGGTCGAGATACGTATTGGTCGCAGGGTTCGGGATCAGCACGCAGTTCGTGGTGGCCAGAATCGGGCCGCCGAACGATTCGAATTCCATGCGCTGCTTCTGCCACGCCCCCCCGTAGTGGCCCGCAAGATGAGGATACGCGCGCAGCTTCGGATACATGTGCGCGGGCAGCATCTCGCCGTGCGTATACACCTTGATACCCGTGCCTTTTGTCTGTTCGAGCAGATCGAGAAGGTCCACCATATCGTGGCCGGTCACAAGAATGCCGGGGCCGTCCTGGATGCCCTCCTTCACATCTATCGGCGCGGGCTTGCCAAACGTCTCGACGTGCCCGTCGTTGAGCAGCTCCATCGTGCGAAGATTCATCTCGCCGCACTGCAACACCAACTCGAGCAAGCTTTCCATATCGAAATTCACGTTGGTCACCGTAGCGAACAGCGCATCCTCGACAAAGGCATCGAGCTCGGCGTCGGTCTTACCCAGACGGCGCGCATGGTGCTTGTACGCACACATGCCCTTGAGACCGTAAAGCAGAATCTTCTGAAGAGACTCGACATCCGCGTCCTTTCCGCACACCCCCGTGTCCGTGCACGCCACACCATCCCGCGTCTGTTCGCATTGATCGCAATACATCAGGCTCATAACCCGTTCTCCTTCAAGTTTCGCACCTCAACCCAGTTATCGGATATATTCTATCGCCTTTATCTAATTTTGTCAACCCCCACGGCGCAGGGCCTAACGGAGCCCGCTGGGTATACGCCCCGGTTTCTGGCGGAGTTGGTTTGGGAGTGAAACAGGGTACAGTCCCGTCCCGCTCGGGGACTCGCTCGCTTGGTACAGTCCCCGGTTTCATCAATCCCCTTCACACCCTTCCCACCTTCTAACCTCCCCCATTCCCACACCTCCCA
>SLSB01000306.1 GCA_007130675.1 Candidatus Hydrogenedentota bacterium
AGCCCGAGAATACCGAGCATTTCCCCGGACGCGAGTTTCGCTCGATAGCCGTCCATCAGCGTATCGAGCCGTATCCCATCCCTTACCGCACCCTGTACTCGCGCAACATCGAGAATCTGTTTATGGCGGGGCGCAACATTTCGGTCACCCATGTCGCCTTGGGCACCATCCGCGTGATGCGCACCGGCGGTATGATGGGCGAAGTGGTCGGCATGGCGGCTTCGCTGTGCAAGAAGCATGACACCACGCCCCGGGGCGTGTACGCCGAGCACCTCGATGAGCTGAAGGCGCTCATGGAAGAAGGCGTGGGCGAACCGCCGCGTGAGATTGCACTCGAACCGCCCGCCTGGCACAACGCCGCCGGACCCAACGTCGCGCGGGCCGCATCCGTCGAAGTATCCAGCACACTCGACCCCGAGCAGTATCCGCCCGAACATATCAACAGCGGCGTCATTGACCTTGCCAACACCGGCAGCCGCTGGTGCAGCGACCGTGATGCCCTCCCACAGACCATCGACTTCTCATGGGATGCGCCACAAACCATCAGCGCGGCCCGCCTGGTGACCGGCTGGCTCAGCGACCCGCTGACCATCCAGGGTCAGGCAGAAGCGTTTGCGTTCCAAGTCTACGAGGACGGCGCATGGCGCGACATCCCCGACGCAACAGTCACCGGGAATACCCGACACGATTGGCACGCGCGCTTCGAGCCGATCACCACAGATCGCCTGCGTCTCGAGTTCCGCGCAGCCTCGGGCGGTATCGCCCGGGTATTCGAAGTCGAACTCTTTCATCCCCCCGCGGAATAGGGGCGGGCAGTAAACGAACGCAGACGGCATACAGCACCGCGTCAGGAGAACAGCGCCTCGACAAACTCCTGCGCGTTGAACGGCTGAAGGTCGTCAACCCCTTCCCCTATGCCGATCAGTTTGATGGGAACGCCGAGCTCTTTCTGGATAGCCACCACGATGCCGCCTTTGGCGGTGCCATCGAGTTTTGTAAGCACAAGCCCCGTCACGTTGAGGGCTTCCGTGAATATGCGGGCTTGTTGAAGACCGTTCTGCCCGGTTGTGGCATCCAACACCAGCAACACCTCATGCGGCGCACCGGGGAGTCGTTTGCCTACCACGCGCTGAATCTTCTTGAGTTCCTCCATAAGATTCACTTTGGTGTGCAAGCGGCCGGCCGTATCAATCAGCAGGCAATGCACGCCGCGCGCCTGTGCGGCATCCGCTGCGTCATACGCGACCGCCGCAGGATCGGCTCCGTCCTGGTGTTTGATGATGGGCACGCCCGTGCGTTCGCTCCAAATCGTGAGCTGTTCGACTGCCGCAGCACGGAACGTGTCCGAGGCGCCCAGCATCACGGATTTGCCCTCGTTCTTCAGCCGGGCGGCAAGCTTTCCCGCGGTCGTGGTCTTGCCCGAACCGTTCACACCTGCAATAAGCGTCACATGCGGCCCGCCGCCCCCATCCCAAGTCAGGGCATGATCGCCGGGTGCAAGCAACGCGGCCAAGTCTTCCTTCAAGACGGCAAGCAGCTCGTCGGCGTCACTGATGCTCGATTCACGGGTCTTTTCCCGCATATCCTCGATGATGCGCATCGCGGTGTCCACCCCGAGATCGGCTTCGATCAGAACTTCTTCCAAATCCTCGAAAAAGGCATCGTCCACGGACCCATGCGACGCAAGAACCCGTTTCACGCTGTCGACAACGGCACTGCGCGTCTTGCCCAAACGCTCGCGCAGACGGCCGAAAAACCCCCGTTTTTCCTCGCTCATAGGTAGTTGTTCCTTGAAGGCGCTACTGTTGAAATGACATGGCGGATGCGCACGCCAGGGAAACTCTTCCGCGACGGCATGTCAGCGGCCCGGAAGGGTCAAGGCACACGAAACGCCATGATTTCGTAGCGGAAATCGCTGTTCTCGCGCTGGCCGACACAGAGAAACCCGCCGCCGTCGAGCGGCTGCGCAAAACCATGGCCAACCTGAAACCGTGCCCCTTCGCGGATACCGACGAACCGAGCACTCGGGTACCGGGCCATCCGAAGATCCCCAATACCGCGGACCTCGGTGTTGCCCAACAACGCTACAAAATAGACTTCATCGTCCGCTTCAACCACCTGCGCAGAACCCACAACCGGATCATCGGGCCGGGCCCCCTGGCGCAGAAAATACGTACCGCCATAATTGGAGCGAGCCACAGGGCCCGCTTCATCGGCTCGGCGTATGTCTTGGCTGGTCACAGGATTCTGCCGCAGGTCTGCCGCCAATGAATCAAAAAAGTCCGAATTAGGACCATCCCAGTAGACCCTCGGGTCCACCCCGTCGGCATAAAAATCAGCAGACATCCGCCGCGTCAGGCTGTCCTGCAGACGTTCGACGTTGCCCGGCATCGCCGCCCACACAAGCAGCAAGAGGGCCAGCACCGTCAGCAGACCTACCAACACACGTCGGCTTGTCTGAACAGGTGTGTCGGGCTCGATTGTCCCGTCGGCGCTCATCCTGCGTGTACGTTGATCACGCAAATTATTCCCGCAGGTCTTGCAGAACAGCGTACCCTCGGGGTTGACCGTTCCGCATTCTTCACACACGGCATCGGCATCCATTCGTTCAAAGCCAGGATCGACGCCGTACTGGTTGTCCGATCCCTGAGTCACAACATTTTTACCTTTCGTCATTACGCCGCTGCTAAACCCGTGCCCTTGAGCTCACATGCCGAGCATCCCCGCCCCCATGGGCTCTTCAGGCACGACGGCAAGCAGAAGCTCTTGCGGCCACACACGCACACTTCCGGGAACACTCCAGTGCACCCGGCTCACCTCCGCGTCTGATTTTCGCACAAATGCCGCCACTTGTCCAGTTTTTCCTGCACATGGAAAGAGAAAAACGCGCTTAGCCCTGTTAACAGGCATTTCTTACCAGCTCAAGCGCGCCGGAGCTGGTAAGAAATGTGCAGATTGGGTTGCGAAGAAACCACCTGTTTATTCAGCGAAAGAATTGTTTTGGGATATGCGATCGCAGCCTGCGGCATCTGAGGAAGACAAACCATTCATGCAAAACCGTTTGCGTAGGACTCGGATGCCCGAAAATTGAACGCTGCGAAATATCGCGCATAAATCCCCTTTTGGCAGCCATAGGTTCCCGGGAAAGGCTGGATATCCACGCAATGCTTTTCGCTCGGGTGGCGGGTGTGCCGGCAAAGGGGCGGTACGCTGTGCGGTGAACGCCATGCGCAGATCAGCGAGGGCATATGCTACAATCACGCTGGCGAGCACCTCTCGAGG
>SLSB01000207.1 GCA_007130675.1 Candidatus Hydrogenedentota bacterium
CCGCGTGACGGAAGCATCGGGGTGAGCGAGCATTTGCGCCCATTGTTCGGCAGGTTTAAAGATACTCGGGTCGAGCTCAACTTTTTCCGCGACGTCAAGCCCCAGTTTCTTGCGGAAATGCTCCTCGATCTCGAGCAATTCCGGCGGATTATTGAACCCCAGCACATCCTCGGGGTCATCCACCGGTACAGGCACGACACGCATCCCCTTGGAAACGAGATAGTCAATCGTGTCGGTCAAATACTCCTCTTGCTGCACATTGTCCCGGCGCAGACCGGCAAGGGCCTCGAAGAGAGCCGGCGCGCGGAATAGATAGACCGCCTGATTCACCCATTCCACGGTGTTCTCGATGTCTTGGGCCGTGCGCTGTTCGCCTTCGATCTCGAAAGTCCGGCTCTCTTGCTCCGCCGTTTTCAGGTCGGCCTTCTCGACAATGCGCAGCAAATTCCCTGCGGCATCGGTAACGATTCGTCCGGCATTGGGCCAGCGGTGTTTCGGGGCGACCACCAGCGCCATGGCGGGATCCTCGCGCTCGAACGCATCCATGAGTTTCTCGAGTGTCCGGCGCTCGATGAATTTGTCACCGGCCATTACCAGCACGGGACCGTCGTAACCGAGCCGCTCGAGAACTTGAGCTCCTTGCCGGGCGGCATGACCCGTACCCAGCAGTTCGGCTTGGAACGCGAACAGCGCATCGGGGAACTTGGGACCTACCTCCTCTACGACCGTGCCCGCCAGGTGCCCCACCACAAGCACGTTGGGCTGGCTGCCCAGCGCCTCGAGCGATTCCATGAGATGGCATATCGCCGGTTTTCCCGCGACGGGAAAACAGACCTTCGGGATCTTCGGCGCCTGCATGCGCCGTCCTCTGCCCGCGCACAGGATTATCGATGCGATCATTCTCTGCTGTGTGCCCGTTTGCACGCGTCACCTCCCCTGAATCCCCTCACGCGCCTTACGCGAAGTGAACGATCCTTTTCCCGCATCCGAGTATACGAGATTCTGCACGGAATTTGCTACAGCCAATTGCCGTTCCATTGGCCGTAAGTTATGGCGGCATCTTGATTTGTCAGGGTTATGGGGATACTATGCCGCGGAACGGACGGATATTCAAAGCGTCTTGCCACGTGCTTCCCGGGGCCAGGTGCGGCGGTGGGGAAAGAAGCATTCTAGCCTGGTTCGGACATAGGACCCTCGAGACCATCTCGCTGCTGCGCTCGCAGACGGCGCGTGATGCCGTGCTGGTAGCCGTGGCTCAGCTTGTTTCGGCCGTATTGCGCTTTTCCGTGACCGTGTTCATGGCGAGGCTTCTGTCGCCGGCAGACTGGGGCAATGTGGCGGTCTTTATTGCCATGGTCGATGTCTTCGCGATCCTCGGAGACGGCGGGGTGAATGCTACCCTCGTGCGCTTCATCGCGGCGGATGCCCGAGCGCGCGCGAGCGCAGTATTTGCCAAATGCGCGTCCCTCAAGGCGCTGATATGCGTTACCTTGCTGGGTATTTTGTGGGTCTTGCGGGAACCGATTCTCGAGAATC
The DNA here is from genome assembly GCA_007130675.1 of Candidatus Hydrogenedentota bacterium. GTDB lineage: Bacteria > Hydrogenedentota > Hydrogenedentia > Hydrogenedentales > SLHB01 > UBA2224. The sequence goes on from SLSB01000207.1 coordinate 1,537, forward strand.
AGCGGTTTCCCGATGAGTTGCACTGGCTGTATCCCGTAGCCATGTGCGCGGCGGTATTTGTCACGTTTCACGGCCTGATGCTTTCCGTGTTTCAAGCCAAGCAGGAGTATGGCCGCTACGCGCTGGGCTATGTCGCCGTGAACACGCTTCGCGTGTTCGCCTTTGCGATGCTCATGATACTGGGAATATCGAGCCTTCGCGGCATAACGCTGGCATTCTTTTCGATGCCGGCGGTTGCGCTGCTGCTCGCCGCTCCGTTGGCCTTTCACTCGCTTTGGCGCAGGTCCAGTGCATTCGGACCGACCCCTGGCATAAGCACGCTGCTGCTTTTCATGGGTCCCGTCGCGGCCATAAACGCCATCATGATCGGCAATATGCGCATCAGCAATTTCATGCTCAAGGCGCTGGCTTCGTCCGAAGCCGTGGCCAATTACGAACTGGCGTGTCAACTCGGGTTTGTGTTTCCTTTGCTGAGCGGGGCGCTGTTCACGGTACTCTTGCCCAAGGTATCGGCCATGCAGTCCCGCGAGGAATTACGCAATTACCGCGCCCGTCTGCTTCGCATTTATCCAGCGGTCCTTCCAGTGTGTCTTGCCGGTGTTCTAATCGGACCCTGGTTCATTGCGCTGGTGTTTGGCGCAAAATATGTCGATTCTCTCATGATTGTCCGGGTATTGGTCATCGCTTTTGGAATACAAGTCCTGTCTCATCCCCTCGGCCTGGTTTTTTATGCCGTTTCACGGCCCGGATACCTCACGCTGGTTCACTTTCTCCAATTCGTCGTGATCGTGACGCTGAATTGGATCTTCATTCCGCTCTGGGGCGGGGTTGGGGCCGCAATCGCCATGCTGATTGCCGCATCGGTGACTGTCGCGGCTGTTATTGCCGGTTCAGGATGGGTGATTCGCGTTCGCGAACGCGAAGCGTTGTGATGTCTCGGGGCGGGAAGCCCCAGGCATGGCTGGCACCGAAGACGCGCCGGTCCGCCTCAGTCGAAGCAGTGCGGTATCGCCACGGGCATGCCTTCTTGCTCCAGCGACGCTTGGCAGGCTTCCAGGACCTGCAGTATTCGCAGCGCGCTTCTTCCATCGGTTCGCGGCGCCGTGCCACTTTCCACGCATTCGGCAAAATGCCGGCACTCGGCAAGCAGCGGCGGTTCGCCGGGAGTGTCGATGGTCTCGCCGCGCAACGGTTTGGCAACGGGAACCTCATCCTGCCAGGCGATGCTGGTGTCGAAGACCTGCAATTTGGCCTCCGGGGCCAAGTCGTCAAACACCGCCATGCGTTCGCTGCCAACAACGACGAACTTGCGTTCGGGAAATGGGTTCAGCCAATTCACATACACATGGCTGCGCAGTGTGCCCGGATATTCGAAGCGGGCCAGCGCCACATCGCACACGCCGTGCGTAAGACACGTGCACCCGGAAGCAGACACGCCCACCGGGTACACCCCGAGCACTGCATTGAGGATCGAGATGTCGTGGGGGGCAAAGCTCCAGAGCACGTTTTCTTCTGTGCGAAACCGCCCGAACTTCAACCGGTTCGAGTAAGCATACCAGAGCGTGCCGAGCTCGCCTCGCGATACCATGGCTTTCAACGCCTCGACCACGGGGTGAAACTCGAGTAGATGCCCGACCATGAACACGCGCTGCGCGGAGTCGGCCAGCTCGCACAACTGCCGGCCTTCGGGCGCCCGCAACGCCAGCGGCTTTTCGCAAAAGACATGCTTTCCCGCTTC
>SLSB01000193.1 GCA_007130675.1 Candidatus Hydrogenedentota bacterium
AAATCGTCCACAAACAGTTGACGCCCAACGTCGATCGAGATTACCTCGGGAGGGTGTTCGAGATAGGGCACCGGCATGGGCGAATCGTCGGCGGGATCGAGGTGGCGCGGCGGCCACGTGCCCGGGAGGCGTATGCCGTTGTAAAGAAGTTCGCCGTCATTTTCGGACCAGGGATTGGGCGGTTGAGGCTTCCAGCGGACCATCTCTTCCGGCCCGACCAGTACGGCCCATTTGCCAAGGCGGTATTCTTCGCCCTCCTCGAGGTGTTTTTGATAAATGCGCACCAGATCGTATTCGGCTTCACCGAAAAGCTGGAAGGTCTCGGGTTCGGTGATACGCACAAACCCGGCGCCCTCGAGCCGGTCGTAGAGCGTCGAGGCGCGGGGATGCGCGGGATCGGGCGTCAACAGCGTGACCACCCCCGCGCGCGAGCACCGAAACCCGATGGCATCGATCGAGCTGCGCGCAAACGGCTGGCCCTCGAGATACTCGGGCACTTCCTTCAACGTATAGTTGCGGTTGGTGTACAGCGTTGCCCCGAGCACAAACGTGTCGGGCTCGAATTCGTTGAACATCTCGACATGCGCGGCCTCGCCCTCGAGGGGCTCGGTCCGTGTCTCCGCGCCATCGGCGTGTGCCATACACACCCCCGCGGCCAACAGAATAAGTAGGCTTCTGACAGTCATCATGCCTCCCTTCACACGACCCTGGTTCACCATGCAGAAATCATGGTACGCGGAAACCGCGCTTGGCTGCAATTTCGTCCTACGTGGGTCTCATTGCCGATAGACTTGAAGAGTGCACTTGGTGGCATTCCTGTAGGGGCGGGGACTGCGTGGTCCCGCGCGACGCGGGACTGTGGCTGCCCAACACCGGGAAAGGCACGCGGGTCTAAGCAGTCCTGTAGCGCCTGGCCTTGTGCCAGGCGTCCCGGACGTCCGGCATCCCGCGAAGCGCGGGGCGGACGCTACACCGGAAAGAGAGCCAGAGGCAAGTCTCCGGAGCGCCAACGGCGCACTACCATAACAGTCTCGGGAAAGACGCGCGTTCGCGCGCGACGCAGCCCCAGGTATACGACCTAGAATCTACATCGCGCTGCGGGGGATACCAAGCGTTGGCTGTCAGGCAATCCATTTGCGCTGGATGTTGCGCAGGCTTACGGCGAACAGACCTGCGCAAAAAGCGGCAAGCAGGGCGAGGCTGAGCGCGAACGGCATGGCGTGCGCACCGTGTATCGCCCCGTGGAGCACGTCTGCCCCGTAGGTCAGGGGAAGCGCGTAAGAAATGGGTCTGAGCAGAAAAGGCAGATTCTCGATGGGAAAGAACAGGCCGCAAAGGAAGAGCATGGGAAATCGAAAGAAATTCGAGAAGGTCTGCGCCTCGAACACCTCGCTTACCGACACGGCAATAAACAGACCGAGAAACGTCGAGCTGACGGCGATCAGGAACACGGCCGGTACGAGCGCGGCCCAGTTCACGCCGCTGAGATCGACGAAGAACGCCGCTATCGCGATAGGGACACCGGCATTCAGCATGCCGAAAAGAATCGCGCCCGAGGTTTTCGCAAGCATCAGCAGCTCGAGGGGAACCGGCGCCAGCAACAGCCGCTCGAACGAGCGCCCTTTCTTCTCGAACGTCACGGTTACCGCAAGCAGCGATGTCGTGCCAAACAGGATCGACACCCCGATCACGCCGGGAAGCACCTCGGGAACGCTGTCAAGCCCGCTGCCCGAGCGGATGAAGAACATGCCGGTCCAAGCCAGCGGAAATATCAGCCCCCAACTGATGTTCGGCGGCTTCAGATAATACGTCCGCATGTCCTTCCGCACAATGTTCCAGAACACCACCCAGCGTGTCATGGGCCTGTATCCGTAGTTGACGCAGACGTGCTCTTTCGCCTGGAGATCCGGCGCTTTGCAGCCTTGTAGAGAGCAGCATCTTCGTGAACGTGCGCCTCTCCGGTTTCCTTGTCTTCGCAGACGTTCAGATACTCGATATTGCGGACCGTGAACAGGTCTTGAGATTCCTGTTGGAGCCGCCGGGCCGCCATGCGCGCATACTTCGGTTCTATCTCGACCCCAATGCTGTTTCGGGCGCATTTCATGGCGGCAACCATTGTTGTTCCGGTTCCCGCGAACGGATCCAGGACGGTGTCGCCTACGAAAGAAAACATCCGCACCAACCGATGCGCCAACTCGAGGGGGAACGGAGCAGGATGTTCTTTGGTAGAAGCGCCGGAGAGTGTCCAGAACTGTTGAAACCACTTGTTGAAGTCTTCTTTTCCGATGCGGCTGAGATCTCGTTGCTTATCCGTAGGTTTTCGGTAGCCACCAGGCTTGCGCTGCATGAGAATAAATTCAATGTCGTTCTTGATGATCGCGTTCGGTTCGTACGGCTTACCGAGGAATTTGGAGCCGTTGCTAACCTCATAGGCGGCATTCGCAATCTTGTGCCAGATTATCGGATTGAGGTTGTCCAGACCGATCTTGCGGCATTGAACGCAAATGTCCGCATGAAGCGGCACGACAACATGACGGCCAGCATTTTGGCGTCTCGATAAACAAACGTCCCCCACCACGCATACCAGTCTTCCGCCAGGGACCAACACGCGGTATACATGACGCCAGACCTTCTCGAGTTCAGCCAGGAAAACTTCGTAATCAGACATGTGCCCCATCTGGGAAGGGTGGTTCTCATAACGCTTGAGCGCCCAGTAGGGAGGCGATGTCACCACCAGATGAACGGAGTTTTCGTCGATGAATGACAAGTCCCGCGCATCGCCCAGAACTAACTGATGGCGGGTATCGGGCAGATTCGCGGTCTGGCTGGTGTTGCTCATGGCTTGTGGCCTTTCAGGTGTGAAACAAACGAGGCGGCAAAACGATGAAAACCGATATCCTGACATGGTTCAGCATAACGGCCGCGAAGACCGTCGTCGCGCTTCGACAATAGGAAGGCCGTCGCATCGTAGTGCCTCTCGAGAACCAGTTTCTTGCAGAAGACTTCGTATCGCTGCGCATAGGATGCTTCGTGAAACTCGGGGAAGACTTCGAAATGTGGCTCGCGGACCGAAACCGGCGCTTGTGATTGCGGGCAGTCTTCCAGCAAGAACACATAACCAAGCCACGGGCGAACTGTGCGTTTGAATGCTTTTTCACGAAAGGCTGTCCAGAGATCCAAGGCACTTCCCATAGCTTCTTCGGTTCGGTTGTTGAAATTGTTTCCGAAAGAGGGCCCAACCTGCGATTTGACCTCGATTGCCGCCAGAAGCA
>SLSB01000279.1 GCA_007130675.1 Candidatus Hydrogenedentota bacterium
CCCTCGAGGATGCCGCTGCAATTGCCCGCCCACATCTGCGAGGTGAAAAAGCGCGCCCGGCCCGTAAACTCTTCCTCGGCGATGATCGCGCCCACTTCGTATTTGCCCAGCGGCACCAGTTGCGCCAGCACAAACTCGAGCCCGCGTTCTCCCGCGGCGTTCAACACCGCGCACCGGCTTCCCGTATCGGTGCCGTGCATAAGGATCCGCGCATTGGTTGCGCCGTCATCGTCGCGGAACGCAATGCCGTCGTAGGCGGCGTAGAGGAACGTGCGGTAGATGTGCTGGCTGGCGCAGCGTCCGAAAATCATGCCCTCGAGGTGAGCCCGCTGTTGATCGATAATGGCCTCGAACGGGTTGCCATTGTAGTGCGGGCGCGGGAGGTCGCCCGGCAGACGGAGACCGTAGTGCGGGTTCATCTGCACGTCAACCACCCAGCCGTCGCCATCGCTCTTGCTGACAAACAGGCCCCGCCGCAAGAACGCCCCCCCGAGATAGCTGATGTAGTGCCCTGTGCTCGGGTGGGTCCAGAAATCCACGCCCTGGTATGCGTTCGAGATGGTCACGTTGATGAGCCAGCAGCCGGGACCGAGCGAGCGAACGGTCCACGGATAGGGCTGAATATCAAACAGATTCTGCTCGGGATACCAGACCGTGAGGCCGCGCATGCCCGACGCTTCCTGCATCTGGATGAACGGCGTGCCGCCCTCGTCGCCTTGCCCGCCCACCGGCATCAGCACCGACCCGCCGGATTGCGTGTGGTGGGGCACGTCGAAACAGCCGCGCAGCTCGACCCCCGAGGGTATCTCGAACGACCCCGAAAAGCGGTAGTATCCGGCGGGCACATAGACCGTCGCCCCGCCGAGGCGTTCCGCCTCCGCAAGCGCTTCCCGGAACGCGTTCGTGTTGTCCTCGAGGTCCGGTGAAGCCCCGTGCGCGGTCACGACGACCAGCTCGCGGGTTCCGGGCGCGGGCACGGGCGGGGCCGGCGGGCGCGAGGTGTCCGGCATCTCGAATTCCATTGGCCGGTGCGCGATCATCACGTCCGCGTTGTCCGCGGCATTCTCGATGGCCGGTTCGCCCGCGAAGGTGTTGCCGAGCAAACGCACGCGATGCACCTCCTCGCCAAAGGTGATGTGCCGCACGTCGGATTCAAACGCACAGCCGAGAAGGGATATACCGCCCGCGGCGGCCTCGACGCCCGCGGTTTCCCAAGACTCGAACACGCAGTTCTGGAACGTGAGCGTGCCCTTGCCGTTGAGCAGTACGGCGTGACCGTTCTCGCTGGTAAAGGTGCACGCGTTGAACTGTGAGACGGTGGTAAATGCTTCCGTGGCGAGCAGGGCGTGCTCGACGCCCTCGAAGCGGCATCCCACGGCGGCGAGCCCTACCGCGTTCAGTTCGCGCAACTCGAGGGCCGTGGCGCAGCGCTCGAACACGCTGCCAAAGAGCACGGCGTTTGTCGTGCCGCGCGCGCCCTGCCGGATGACCATGCCCCGGCGGTAGCCCTCGATGTGCAGGCCGTAGAGATACTCCCAGTCGCTGCGGCCCATGTCGATCCCCGTCGCTTCACCGAAGATGTGCGCCCGCACGGCCTCTTCCGCGCCGCCGGCGGGGCTGTTCGGCAGGCCCGATTCGACCCACCACCGCGGACTGATGCTGATGTCGATCACGCGGCCGATATCCGTGCATGAATCGATGAATACGCCCGTATCCAGGGCCGTGATGTAGACGTTCTTCAACGTGTGGAGCTCATTGGCCTCGGGACCCGTCTTGAATCCCCGGTACGGATTCACGAGCGTGACATTGTGCAGGGTGTAATTGTCCGCGCCCACCTCCGGGGTCGTCTCGACGGTCCACGGATACGGCACAAGGGCGCGCGGGTCTTGGCGGGGATACCAGATCGACAGTTCGCGCAATCCGGCCCCGCATTGCATGGTGATCGCCGATTCGCCGTCGGCGTTGCCGTGGTGTTCGACCGGCATCAGGATCGTGCCCGTCACGCCGCTATGTTCGGCCGGAGACCGCCATTCCCCGCGCAGCGTGACCGCGTTGCGCAGCAACAAATGTCCCTCGAGCAGGTAGCGCCCCTCGGGCAGGAAGACCGTGCCCCCGCCCGCATCCGCGACCATGTCGATGGCGTTCTGAATTCGGGCTGTCGCATCCGCATCCTCGCTGGCAGGCGGCTCGACGATCACCGAGGCGATCACCACATCATCGGTCGGATACTTCGTGTCCACCACACGCGGCTCGATGGCGCCCCACGCCACCGCGGCTGACGCACAGAACGCCAACAGAAAGACAGGCATCCTCGAGAAGTGCATCATGGCTTCGTATCTCCCTTCGGGGTTGAAATTCGTTCGCGCCGCCACCTGTTGTAGCACGCGCGCCGATTCCGCTCAAGTAGGAGAAGACCATACCGAGTTGGCCGAGGCCTTTCTGGCGCAGCCGACAACACAGTACAGGAAGGATTGTCTCTTTGGAGTGCGGTGGCTTGCCGCCGCTTTGGTTTCGCCCGGCTTGCCGGGCGGTGGATGGCGCGCACATGCGGCAAGATGCCGCATCTACATTGCGCCCGCGACTCAGGGGTTCCGGGCAGTAGCCGCGGCATCCTGCCGCGATAGAATAAACCGGCGGCGCCGCGCGTCAAATCGGCACGACACGCGGGACTATCTGTATGGCGTGCCTTCGGCACTCTCGAGAACAGACAAAACGTGGCCCGCATTCTGAGAATACCAAGCGGAGCTGCGTGCGCCTGTAGCGCCTGGCCTTGTGCCCGACGTGTCTGGAATCCCGGACGTCCGCCACAAGGGCGGACGCTACACCGGAAAAAGATCTGTTGGCGCGCAAGGCGGGGCGATGACGGGGGCGACCGCGTCACGCATGCGGCAAGATGCCGCATCTACATTGCGCCCACGACTCAGGGGTTCCGGGCAGTAGCCGCGGCATCCTGCCGCGATAGAAAGAGCCGGCGGCGCCGAGCGCCAGCTCGGCACGACACGCTGCACCGAAAGGAGAACCGTTTCGAAAGTATGATGCCCCCCTTCCGTCACCCCTGCGAAAGCAGGGGGCCAGTCTGCCTTTATGCGTGCCTCCCGCAAGACTTCTGGATTCCTGCTTGCGCAGGAATGACGATGGGAGTCACCCCTCTTGGGATTCGGCCCTATTAGAAGTGCGGAGGACTGAGTGTTTCGTAGCCCTCCGGGGGAGTGACCGGCTCGTAGGTCTTTCCGTATTTCGAGTAGATCTCTTGAATCTGAGCGAGTGTC
>SLSB01000492.1 GCA_007130675.1 Candidatus Hydrogenedentota bacterium
ACTTCCCAGTCCGTCAAGTACTCGGGATAGATGGTCGCGGGGTTGGGGGCCATGGCCACGCCCGGCGAGGCGTTGCAGGGGCCCCAACCTGGGTATGCATCGTTCGAGCCGGGAATTCCGTCGGTGTAGTAGATCGAGCCGCCCTGCATTGGCGGCCATTTTTCGCCCGGCGATTCGTTGGCGTACATTTTGTAGACCAGCCCAAGCTGTTTTAGGTTATTTGCGCAGGCTGCGCGGCGTGCGGCCTCGCGCGCGCGGGCCAGTGCCGGCAGCAGAATGGCTGCCAGGATGCCGATGATCGCGATAACCACCAGCAGTTCGATCAATGTGAATCCATGCCTTCTCATTTTTCTCTCCTCCTGTTAATGCCCTTTAATTACCAGTTACGGTTGCCAACGCTTGAGTCAGGCGCGCGCTGTTGCGCGTCGCCTGTGCCCTTCTAGTTGGTCCTTCGTTCTCTCCCAATTGCAATCGGGCTCGCAATCACCTTCTGCCGGGCCGCCATGCGGTCCAATTTGCTCTTGCGGACTTTGCTCTCGGCCAGACCCATGCCGCGCGGCCGAGAGAATGCCGGCAGAGGCCGCGTTTATCGTGTCGAAGGCTCATGTGGGATCGATTTCGAGCCCGATTGCGATCCCGATAGGGATAGGGATCTGCCATATTCAACTTTGATTATCCGGTTTTTGCTGCCTCTGTTTTGTCGGAATCCAGCTTGACCGGTGGGTCCACTTGTACGTTGTCTGCCTCGACCTCCTTTCCTCGCAGATACCGCTGCTCGAATGCCCGGTGCGGGTTGCGAATGCGCTCGAGCAAGAGGCGCGCTGCTTCTTGTCCCATCAGCCGCGCGGGCTGACGAACCGTAAGCATTGGGATCCCCTTTGTCTCGGAGATCCGATCATCGTCCACTGCCGCAAGCTCGATATGCTCGGGTACCACATAGCCCAAGCGGTCCAACTCGCGGGCTAGCAGTTCCGCGCTCGAGTCGTGCATGCAACAGAACGCCGTCGGGGCTTCCCGTTCCGCCATAATAGCACGGGCGGCGGCCTGCGACACATGAAAATCTGAAGCAAATATGCCGCAGTATGTCTCCCGGAAGGGCAGGTCCGCCTCTTTCAACGCGCGGCGGTAGCCCTCGAAGCGGTCGCGTCCGCTGGCCACATTTTCCCCATCTCCCGCAAACCCGATGCGCCGATGACCGCGCTCAAGTAGGGCGCGCGTGAGGCTATAGCCAAGCCATTCGTTGTCGCTCACGGCGAAGTCCACCTCGAGCCCCGGCAGCGGGCGGTCAACAAGGACCACGGGGAAGCCGCTTTCGCAATATCGCTGGATAAGCGCGCGGGTTTGTGGTTGGTCGTATTGCACCCATAAACAGGCGCCCGCCAGTTTGGTCTCGGACAGATGCTCGATGAACCGCGCCTCGTCTTCGGGATCGAACTCGAGGTTATACGTAACTGTCTGGATTCGGTGCTCGGCCATGTGGCTGACGAAACCCTCGAGCACGGTTCGGGCGTGGAGACAGTGCTGTTCGTGCACGGCAATCGAGACGACCCGCGAGCCGTCAAGCGGAAACCCCTGCCTGCGGCGTGACGCGGGCGCCACGGCGGAGCGTTTCCCCTGGGAACGAATCACATAGCCCTCGAGTTCGAGGTCGCGCAGTGCCTGACGGGCAAGGCCCCGGCTGACCCCAAACCGCGCGCAAAGCTCGTTTTCAGAAGAGATCGGGTCGCCCTCGGCCAATTCCCTGCGATCAATGCGGCCTTTGATCTCGAGTTTGATGCGTTCACCCAGTGCCTGACTGGTAACGCTCTCGCCCTCCGGGAATGTCATTCTGGACCTCCCTCTTCGCTCATTCCGGCATCGGTCCCTCGTCCGCTCTTTCACGGTAACAGAAAAGGCGGATCTTGTCAACATGTTTTTGGCATTAGGACAAAGTTACAAACAAGTTAGGGAAAGAAGAGGCCGCAGACGTTCCTTCGAGTTTCCCTATCACCGCCCCATGAGGATTTGTGCCGAATCAAACCTCGTCGAGCTTCACGACACGTCGCTCGATGCCGGACCGGATGGCCGCGAAGGCTACACGGGTTGCGAGGACAGCGTCGTCGATGCCACACACAACGGGTCCCTCGCCGCGGATTTCGTCGACAAAACGGTCGATGGCATGTCCGTGCCCGCGATCGGGGGCTGAGGCGAGTATGAGGAGCGGATCGCCGCCTTGGGCGATTTCTTCGCACGCGTGGCGTTTCTTCTCGAGCCAGCCGGGCAGGCCGCCCTGCATGCCCGCTTGGGGGAACCGGTCGTCGAGCAGGGGGTAGCATATGCGTGGGGGCGCATCTTCGATGCCGGCGATGCGCACTTCGACCATGTGGTCGATAACCACGACGCCCGCATTCCCCATGAGTTCGTACAATTCTTTGGGATAACCGAAGCTGCCGTTGGCGCCCATGAAGATTGTGGCGATTTCGCCGGTCTTGTAGCGGATCGAGACGCCGTGATTAAGCATACCGCCCGACAAGGCCGCCACCTCTTCGGGTTCGGCCGCCAGAAACCAGTTGCACAGGTCGGTGAAGTGGGTCATCTCGAACAGCATCGGCCCGAACTGCGCCTGTTCTTCGTCGAAGACCCAGCTTTTCCAGGAATACCAGTCGTCGTTGATGCGCACCGACATGCCTGCCACGCCGTCGTCGGGCAATGCCGGCCTTTCATTGCCTTCGCGGTCGAAGCGCCAAGGGCAAGGTCTCGGGTTCTCCATGTGATCGCGGAATATGCGGTGGGCGTCGAGCATGGCAGGCGAGTTGCGCCGGTTGTGGCCCGCGCAGAAGGGGATTCCCGCGCTATTGACGATACGTTGAATTTCGTAGGATTCTTCGAGCGTTCCCGCGATAGGCTTCTCGACATAGACCGGTTTGCCCGCCTCGGCACAGGCCGCAATGACCGGCAGGCGCAGTCGCTCGGTGGTTGCAAGCACCACAACCTCGACGCCGGGGTCGTTGATGGCCTCGGTGTAGTCCGTGGTGGTTTGTTGCGCGCCGAAGTCGTCGCGGCACGCGCGGAGGGCGTCCTCGGACAAGTCACAGCAGGTGTGCAAGTCGGTTTTCGAGGAACGCGCGATGTTGGGAATGTGTTGTTGGCGGGCAAGCATCCCGCAGCCGATAACGGCGAACCGCATGGGCTCATGCATAACCAGTTTCTCCCCCCGAATGTCCGTTTTCAAGAAAGCCAAGACGCGATTATAGCAGTCTTGGGCGTGAATTTGCGGAGGCAGATGTG
>SLSB01000065.1 GCA_007130675.1 Candidatus Hydrogenedentota bacterium
ATCTTGGCCAGTTTGGCTTCGTTGACTTCCCGGTCCCCGCGAACCACGACGAACACCAGTTTCCCTTCGCTGTCACGGTCGTAGAACACCGCCTTGGCCGTCTGGCGGGTCTCGATGCCCAGAAATCCCGCGACTTCCTCGATGGTGCGGCAATCCGGCGTATGCACCTTCTCGAGGGGCTGCGGGTCTTCGGGATAGCCCTCGATATGCCCCGTGGCAACCTCCTGATTGGCGATATACGAGCCGTTTTCGCTGGTGACGATGGTGTCCTCGCCGACAGCCGTGAGCAACATGAATTCGTGGGCGAGGGTGCCGCCCATCATTCCCGTGTCGGACTCGACAACGGCCACCTCGGGGATGCCCGCGCGCGCAAAGATGCGCTCATAGGCCCGGTAACACCTCTCATAGTAACGTTCGAGGTCTTCCTGCGAGGTGTGAAACGAGTAGGCGTCTTTCATCGTGAATTCGCGAACCCGGATGAGACCTCCGCGTGAGCGGGGTTCGTCGCGGAACTTGGTCTGAATCTGGTACAGCATGAACGGAAACTGGGTGTGGCTGTGCACTTCATACCGGCATAAATGCACCACGGCTTCCTCGTGGGTCATGCCCAGCAGCATCTCGTGTCCCGTGCGGTCTTTGAAACGCAACAGCTCAGGCCCCACGCCCTCATAACGCCCCGATTCGTCCCACAGCTCTCGCGGCAACGCAACGGGCATCAAGACCTCCTGCCCGCCTATCCGGTCCATTTCCTCACGGATGATAGCTTCGATTTTGTGGCAGACGCGAAACCCCGGCGGCAGCAGCGAATAAATGCCGTTGGCGACCTGCCGGGCATACCCCCCGCGCAAGAGAAACGCATGGCTCTCGAGGGTGGCCTCCGCGGGGCGTTCCTTATACCGTGCGCCGACCAACTGACTCATTCGCATAACTCAAACATCTCCTTCTTGTCTGTACACACTCCGGACGTATGCATACGGAAGCGCCCCCTGCCAGAAAACGGGATCCTACCTGCCCGGCCGCCCTCCGCGCAACAAAGGCGATTCCGCATCCGCTGTGGCGTGGTCTCGACCGCACCGCTTGTGCGCCCGTCTCCAATCCCGCACCGCGTCTTGGCGCTCGTAATACGGGCGTTTCGCCCGTGGCCGGATCATGTCAAGACGGCCATGCCACGAAGACATCACGCAGAGATGTGGTCAGGAAACCACGCCACAGCGCAGCGATGCCGGACGTCGAACAAATAGAGGCCCGACCCTGGGTCTTCCGGAGCGCCGAAGGCGCGGCAACATACCAGTCCATATTGCGTTTCGGGTTCGCCTTGAGATGGTTAACGCATTCATTGCTAACCGCAACATCTCAACAACCCAAACACGCCTGAGTGGGTGAGAAATGCGGGTTATCCGTGGTGCCAGACTCACCCGCCCGATCAAAGGGAAGACACCGCCTTTTAGCTTCGTGTTGCTCCGGAAATTGAAGAGTGCTTGCGACAAAATCTGCCCCCTCTTGCGACCAATTTCCGAGCAGAAACGTCATTTCCCCGTGCGTAAACTACGGCGCAGCATCCGGTTCCGCGAGGTTGTAGTAATACTGCTCGAAACGGGTGCGAGCGGCTCGACCGCGCAGAAAACTTATGAATTCACGTGCAGCCTTTACCTCGCCTGCTTGGGTGGACAGGCCGATGGCGATATCGAGCGCCATGTCGTCCTCAAATGGAATGGGCACAATCTCGCACTGCGGAAACTGGCGAGCCGAAGGTTCCCAGACGATCGCCGCGTCGATTCGGCGCATACGCACCGCGTTGCCCAATTCGAGATCCGTGTCAGCCCACAATGCTATGGTCGCTGCAAGCTCGTCCATGTTCAAACCATGCGTTTGGAACAACCGGGGCAGGGTCCGCCCCATCACGGTGGCGTTCGCATCGGCGAGCCCGAGCCGCAGCTCTGCTCGCGTCAGATCTTCAAGGCTTTCAATTTCAGCGGGATTCCCGCCCTGAACCAGAAGCACAGGCGCCGCACGGGCGAGCGGCACGAAATCCTCGACCAAGCCCAACGATTGAGCTTGGTCCATGTAGTCCGAGCCGCCAGCAAGGAATAGGTCCACCGCTTCAGGATTGACCGAAAACTCCCCGAGCAGTTCTAGCGATGAGCCATAACGCACGTCGACGTGCGCATCATGTCGGCGGTGGAAGGTTTCCATGATCTCGCTCATGACCGGTCGCATCAACGTGTCGCAGAATACCGTGACCACGCCAGGGGGTTGGTCAGGCGCAGGCGCGCACGCCATGAAAGGTGCTGAAACAACTGCGACAAGAACAGCCGCCCCCAAGGGGATATCCGCTAAACTCGTCTCGAGCCGAGTCCTGCTCAAATCATGCTCCTTTGCCGCCCGTTACGCTTTCGCCCGCTCGCGCCACTGGCAGCCACTCAACAACCACTGCCACGGCCCTCCCGGTGGCTTCCGGCCACCCCGCTCACGGTTCAATATCGCGGGCCTCGTCCATACTATCCATAAATCCGCCCAGACCACTGGCTTCGTCCGGAAATTCCTGCGACATCGGTTGAATGCGGCTGCCCCAATCCACCGCAGTAAGCAGATCAACGCCCGGGTTCGCATTCTTGACCGTGCACGAGCAAGGCCCTGTGAGAAACTCCGCGATGTCGCGAATCATACGGGGATTGATACCCCGTCCCACAAGGGCGTGCATGATCAGCCCCCTGCCGAAAATGGGAAACAGCATGGGCTGGTCCTCGTAATCCACAAGGTCGATTTCGCTCTTCACAAGCATCTCGATGAACATCTGCTCGTCCGCGGCATCGCGGGAAAGGCGCACGAACTCGAACTTGATCTCCGAGATCTCGATGTCATCCAGGCCAAATCCGTCCAAGGTCGGCGGAACCAGCGTATTCTCGAGGCGGTTCACTTCCCGCCCGATCAAGTCGGCCGCTTGGTTATCTGCGTCGGAGTCGCCGCTCTCCAATAACACCCAGACGACCGATGTCCGGTTCAGCAACAGTTCGCTGATACGGTGCCGCATGGGAGATTCCAGCAGAGCATCGAGGTTCGCGGCGGTCAGTTCGCCCATCCAGACCGGAGTGCGAACGCTGGCCGACATGGTCGGATAATACACCACCATCCATGGGAACGACTCGGGGGTTGCGCCGCGCAAAGCAGAATGCGCCCGCAGCCGGGCCTCCGAGTCGGACTGCACACGGCGCAGCCGTAGATTCGCGGGCACCTCGTCTTCGTTACCTGCCGCGATCTTTTCGAGACGGTCCACAAGCGTCTCCTGTTCCTCCGTCAGTTCACCGGTATCAAACACGTAAATCTCGTAGGGATCCCGCTCCCACCATTCAAGCGAGTACTGGTATACGGGGATCGGGCAGGCCGCGGCCGGCATGGCTAAGACGGCAACGCTCGCCAGCAGCCCAAGTAACATGATTTTGTTTGCGATGTCCGCGCCGTGTCGGGTCATGGGCGCCTCCTTTCAAGCTCTTGTCGGTATCTCAAACACAGTAATTTCCAAACGCCGATCATTGCTCGCGCATCCAAACCGCCGTGCGCGGGATGATATACAATTCCCCGGCCTCGATGTTGCCCACCGCGCCCGCAGCAAAGTCGTTCACATCGACCAGCCGCTCATAAAGAGGGGACATGCCGATATTGACGGTGTATTCGTCCTCAACAGATTCTATCCGGTAGCTGCCGTCGGCAATCTCTTTGTTATCGATGATGATGTACTGGCCCGCGGCGTCTTCACCAATCGCCGCGGTCAGTTCGAGCAAGACATTGTGCGGATCAGAATCGTCGAATTCCGCCAATGCGCCCGAGTAGACGCCCGGCTCCGAAGTCAACGAGAGGTCACCGGCCCGAATCTCGTCAGCAGCAATAGCCGCCATCATTTCCACATCGCCGTTCGCATCAAACCGCACCAGCCCGAAACGGCCCTCCAATCGGACACCATCAACATCAAGTATGCCCGGCTCCTTGCGGGACAGGATAACATCGCGCCGTCCGTCTACGAGTGTCACTTCGACCGCCGCGGCAAAAGGTTCATCCTCGCGCTCGATTCGTTTCAGCACCTCGACACGCTCGATGAATGGCTCGTGCATGTAGGGCTCGATGATCGTGATAAACTGCGTACTCAGATCCTCGCCGAGACGGCTGCGCAGCGAGTATCGGACCCTGTCCGGCCGTCCCCGCGGCGGTTCGCCATGGGCCAGCGCCACTTCGTCTACCTGCGTGAGGTTGTGCACCCTCATGTGGGCGCGCCAGTCGGGCTCGTCCGCATGGCGCGAATTGTCGATTTCCCAATCAAGCCAGAACGACTCGGGCGGCTCTACATCGCGCGCCACGTTCTTCAGAAACTGAAATCCGGTTCCCGAATAGCCCGCCCGAAGCTCACCGTCGTATTCTGCGCCAAAGGCGACATCCTCACCCGCGTAGGTCCCCCCCTCCTGTTCAATCAGCTCGAGCCCATGATGAGTTGCTTCCGGACCGCCGCCGTTTTGGATCAGCCGGTGACTGTGCCCGCCGCGCGCCCAGAACAGATCCAACACGTAGGAGTTCGTGTCATCCACGTCCACCATCACCGCCGCACGGCGGTAGGTGCGCGCATCCTCATAGAGCACACTCGCCGGCCCGAGGCCATCGATATCGGCCACTCGGAAAGGTCCCGCATCAGCGAAAAGGCGGGTCTTGCCGGCGTAGCCGCGATTCTGACGCGTGTCGTTAATCATCAGCGTGTTATGGCTGATCGTATGTCGAGTAAACCCATGCCGCTTGGGCCACCCGCCCGTATGTTCCGGGTAACCCATATCGGGCATCAGCACCTCATCAAACGCCCACAAATGCAAAGTCAACCGGTCAGCATGGGCATGCGACGTCCACAGCGTCCGGCTGTACCATATCGCCGCGGCACGTTCGTTCTCCCGCCATGGCGCCTGCAAGACAGCCAAGCCCGTCCCCCCGCTGTTGTAACTCTCGTGCGGTTCCGGCTGCTCGGGAAGATGCGCCTTGATCGATTGCACCAACGTTTCGGGGTCTTCCGAGTAGATCGATTCCTGAAGAATCTCTTCCTCCCAGCCGCTGGGATTATTGTGCATGATCTCGCGCGCTATCGCTCGAGATTCAAACCGGCGGTATCCGGCCAGGAGCATGTCCATGGGATACCGGGTCATGCCCACGGACATCGAAGAACCGCCGTCTCCGACCGCGGGGTGCACTTTATCGAGCACCCGCACCCGGCTGAGCATGGTGAAGCTGTTCATCAGCATCGGGAAATCAGCGTAGAGGTCAACGTCCGCGGCGTCCAGCCGGTCCAACAACTCGGCAACCCCGTACATAACCCGGCCCGTCGTAGACATGTATCCAAGCCCGCTGTTAACATTGAAACCGTCCCGTTGCAGGTGCTCGCCCAGTGTGTAGGGCACCCGGCCTCCGTCTTCCTTGAACAGCCAGTCCAGATACCGCGGCGTCCGCACGGGATCATCCAACGCCGCAGCCGCCACGGCCAGCGGGGTGTGCGCCCGCCCGCGATCCAAGTCCTCACGGTGCTCGATAATGTCCTCGACAAAGTCAATCAGCAAATTCTCGCGCAGATGCCTGTCAATCGCGTCGAAAGATCGCTTATCCGGCCCCTCGTGCGCCTCGCTCATCCGCGCCAGAAACTCAACGAGTTCCTCATCATTGCGGATGGCGTCATAGACATAGTCATACGCCTTGGCCACGGGCCGCCGAATCGCGCCATACTCCCACCCGCGGCCCATGATCCGGCCGGGACCGTAGGAAGTAAACGTTCCGAGCGCCCGGCCCACGCGCTCGTCCATTTCTGGATAGAGATCCGCCATTCGATCGAGAATAATCGCTGCCCTGCGCGCATATTCGGGCTCTTCGGTCAAGGTGTACAGTGTCGCGAGTCGATTACAGACCTGCGCCAATTCGCGCCATAGCGCATCGGCGTAGACCGCCGCGAAGAACCATTTGTAGCCGTCGTATTCAAAACCCGCGCCATCATCAATCCATTGGCGAGCTTCGCCCTCGACACCTTCTCGGGGTTCCAAGAACTGAGGCTCTCCCCCTCCGAGCCTGAACCGGCCGGTTTCGTCCAGAGCGCTCTTGTAATACCGCTCGAAATCATTCTTCGGAAACCAGGTGTTGCAATGCCCACACTGTACCTGCCACGGCCGCCCCAACAGATCAATCCGGCCGTTCCAGATAAGGTCGCGTTCCCCGCCATGATCCAGATAGCATTGAGGACACCCCATCGAATGCGGTGAGGTCTGCGAGTGAGGCGAATAGGGCCGACGCGCGCGCGGCATCTCTTGACTGGGCAGCAGCGCCCAAAGCTCTTCAGCGGGCATTTCCACATAGGGCTTGACCGCCCGCAACAGATTATCTCTGCGGTCGCGAGCCCACTCGTATTGCTCGACATTGCGCTTGGCGTTCTCGCGCATATCGCTATCGATAAGAATGCTTCGTGTCTTGCCTGTCCTCCCGTTGTGCTGGGATTGAGCGTTCGCCGTGCTCGACATCAAAGCGCCCAAAAGGACGCAGGCGGCCACTGTGAAAGCCAGAAGCGCTGGCAGCGTGCTTCTCTTTGCCATGTCAGCGCCGTATCGCCTCAAGGGCTGCTCCTTTCAAAGTTACCTGTGCCGTGTCAGGCAAGAGGCTTCCGAAACGTTGAGCACTATGCTTCTTGCAGACGCCCGCCGTCCAGCGTGATCACATGATCAAACCCATCGGTCCGTAATCCATGGGTAGCCATTAGCACCGCCCCACCGTTTCGGGCGTATTCGCGCAGGCATTCTACGATAATCTGCTCGTTGTCCATGTCAAGATTGCCCGTAGGCTCGTCGGCCAGAAGCACCGCAGGCTGGGTAATCAAGGCGCGCGCAAGCGCCACCCGTTGCCGCTCGCCCGTGCTCAGTTCAGACGGGAAATGCGTGAGCCGCTCGCTCAGCCCAAACCGCTCGAGCAGCGCCACCGAACGCTCTTCCAACGAGTCGATTTTCACCGCCATCGCAGGAATCTTCACATTGTCGAGCACCGTGAGGTAGGGCACCAAATAGAACTGTTGAAAAACGAAGCCAATGTGCCTGCCGCGAAACGCTGAGCGCCTGTTGGGAGACAAAGCGTAGATATCCTGGTCCCGCAAAAGCACTTTCCCTCTATCCGGGTGCATTAAACCGCCCGCGGCAAGCAAAAGTGTCGTCTTGCCGCTGCCGCTCGGGCCCCGAATGAGGGTGAACATCATGCGTTCGACCTCAAGAGATACGTTTTCAACCGCCGTTATTTGCTGCCCACCGCGGCTGTAATACTTGGAAACACTTTGTATCTCCAGAATCCTGTCAGACGTCACCGGAAACCTCCTGAATACCTCGGTTTCTGTTTAAGATACGCAACGCTGTGGAGAAGCGCGCCGCCGCCGCTCTATTCCTCACGCAGGATCACCGCCGGGTCCAATTGTGCGGCCTTCATCGCGGGAATCCAGCCAGCGATGATCGCTAGCCCGGGTGCGCCAACAAGTACAAGCGCCGCGAGGGCGGGACTCACCAACTCCATAAACGCTCCCGTCCAAACCGGGATGCCTTCCCACGCCGCACCAACGGTCATTCCAAGCAGAAAGCCGGCCAAAGCCCCGGCAACGCCCATGAGGCCCGCCTTGACCAGAAAAATGCCCATAATCTTGCCCGCTCTCACCCCAACCGTCCGCATGATGGCGATCTCACCCTCGCGGTCCTTCACATTGCCTCGAATCAGAAAGAAGATCCACACTCCGGCGCCCAACAACACGACGGGAACCAAAACGCGGACCAGTCCCTCGCGTTGCTCGCCCAATCGCATACGATACGCAAGTTCGGCGTCCACGGCGTGCTCATGCATTTGACGTGCGCGCGCGCGCGCATCGAACCGAGCGCGCAAAATCGTCCCGAATTCCATGACCTGAGTGTCCGGGAGAATCTGCCGCACATTGGCCTCGACAAGCCCGAGGTCCTCAAAATTGCAGACGCACTCGAGGGCAAGGATGCCGTTAATTCTGCCTTCGAGGCCAAACCAGGCCTGCACGTGGTCCAGGGGGCACCACACCGTCATGTCATCTTCGTTCCCTTTGCGGGGGTACACCCGGTGAACGATGAATGGCTCCCCGAACAATTCCACGGCGTCGCCCGGGGAAATATCCAGGCTTCGGGCCAAATCGTGCCCGATCTCGATGGAACCCTCGGGGATTGTCGCGCGGATGGGGTTGCGATACCGGCCCTCTTCCGTGAGAAACCGAGGCTTCTGAAAATTCGGCACTTGGCCCATCACCCCGCACAAAATGATCTCCCGCTCCTTCTCCGGCCATGTCGTGCGCTTCTGCAGAATCGGGTAAAGATGGTTCAGTTGCTCGATGCCTCCGGTCGACAAATCGAACACATACTCCATAGGCATGTGCGTGTTTGGAGCGCCCGTCATGCGCAGTTCGTCGATAGACTGCTCTTCATGCAGCACCAAAACGTTGTAGCCCATGTCCCGCATCATCAGGCGGTAATCGTTCTCGAGACGTTGCATCTCCTCGCGGGTCTCGCGCTCTTTGGCGTCCACGATTCGTTCGGTAGTGATGTCATGCGCCGCCAACAGGGTCACCGCACCCACCACCAGACTCACGGCCACGGCGATGCACAGCAGTCCGATAAGGAAATTGGACTGATTCCGCCAAATCTCGCTGCGTATGATGCTCCAAATGCTCATGTATTCGCTCTTCCTTGCTGCACGGTGGCGCCGTGTTCAGCCACCCGGCCATTTGGGACCACAGCGGGGTCCAAAAAACCGGGCAGACCGGCCTACCGTGCCGCCACCGTCATTTCACCTCCGTTAGAAATGAACTCGATCCCGCTGATCAACGGGTCCAGGGCTGCGCCGTTTGACTTGCGCAATTCTACCGTCACCGTCATGTTCGCATCCACCGTAAACTCCCTGACCACACCGCGCAAAAAACCGCCTGCCGTTGCGGCAATGTCGAAATCACTCAACACTTCTTCGCCGTCGATTAACACGTCAAATACCCGCTGGCCGGGTTCAATCGCACGGCGTTCGGCGAAATGCAGCCGCACGGTATAATTAGTGCCCCCGTCATCCGCTCCGAGAAGGCCCGTGAGTTCTATGTGCGTCACGCCATCACCTCCCGAGGCAACAACCCAGCGGGGACTGCCATTCCCATCGAGCACCTCGAGGGAATGCTTGCCAAACCACTGCACATCCTCGGTCGTTGCGACCTCGAGCGCCAGCGTGGGAGAAGGCACGTGGCGAATCCACGGGTAGTTGAGCCACATTACGCCATCGTCCGTAATGCGGCTCCCCGGAGCGCCGAAATTGATGCCGACACGCTGGATCGGGCCGGGATCCGAGTAAACGCTGTGAGTCCACATCTCGTTGTCAGGCATGTGCACGAAGCCCAGAGACGTCTGATGCTGGTAAGCGCAGGTGCAAGACCGCGTGTATTCCGGGGCATTGAGCATACCGTCGGCCACCACAAGATTGTTGGTGCACCCGGCGCGGAATCCGCCGAAGTTACCGGTACCGCTCTTGTTATGCAAATCGTAATACGCAGCCGCCCCCGAACGGAATGTCACCAGATAGCGGCTGACATTGTGTGTGCCGCAGCCCTTCGTCCTCCGGTAAAACCACGGCTCGAGCGCCCCGCAGATCGGATGGGCGCTCTCAATCAATTCACCAGTAAGCAGATCAACCGATTGCCTGCGATCTCCACCGATAAGCCAGCCATTGGCTTCGTGCAACGCCGGCGGACCGCTGTGCCTCAGGTTTCGATGCCAAAGTTCAGTTCCGTCTGCGCCGCGCAACGCCAACATATCATCGCTGGGTTCATCCAGCAGTGCGGAGCGACCACCGGTCCGCCCACCCTGGAAAAGAACGTCGTGCGTTTCCGAGTAACTCAGAAATGTGCCAAACACATTATCGCCGTAGGACCACAGATTCTCACCGGAATCAAGCGCTATGGCGTGCACCAAGGCATCAAATTCCGGTTCGATGCCTCTCCGAGCAAGTTTGTCCAGAATGTATTCGGAGACATTGTCGATAACGAACGTGCGTCCCGAACCCGTCGCAATGGCATTATGGCGGAATCCATAGCGTGCCTGACGCACCCAGCGGATCTCTCCCGAGCGCCGGTCCATAGCCAACAAGTACTCGCTCGACGTTGCATTCCAGTGCCAGTAACGGTCTGCTTGGATTTCCTCTCGACCTCGCTCGGGTCGGCCGATGTGGCTGTCCGAGGCCAGAATCTCGGCGGGTTCCTCGAACATGTGCGGATAGGCACCCACAATCAGGTAATCGCCCCAGACACTCAGGTGCCCCCAGCGGTGCTCGAGCTCTTCCTCATGGACATTCGCGGTGTAGGAATGCGAGAAGTCTGCATCACCCAGGCGCGCCCGCTCGGTGAGTTCAGCGCGCGGAGGCACGTCAAACTCGCCCAGTGTCTCGCCATTTGCCAGATCAAGGCGCAGACACCGGTCCTCATGCACGATGTAAACACTGTCCGGCGTCGACACATACGGGCTGCCGCGGAAATTCGCGCCATGGTAGCTCGGGAAGTACATCCTATCCCCTTGGTTGAACCGCTCCTCGTGGGCCATGCTTGTGAAGGCCTCGCCAACGCCCGGCAGCTCGCGAGCCCATATCCGGCGGCCGGTATACACGCATCGAGCGGTAAGGTGGTCTACCCCAAGTATAAGAAGCCGACCCTCGGTCACTTGCGGAACCGGACCAAACATGTGCCGGGGCAGCGTCCGGTGATTGTCTTCGCCGCCAAACCACGTCACCCCGAGAGGCGCACGAACGCGGGAATCGTTCGAGTAGACCGTGTTCGCAGCGTTTGCGTACTGGTGGGTCCAGGTGTCTGACCCCGGCAACGCGCCGGGACGGGTGATGACCACTGCCCCGTTCACATTGATCAGCTCCGCTTGCTCCAAATTTGCCCTGGTCGCCGCGTCTGCGACAGCAGCGCGCTGCCCGGAATCACCGAACAGGTAGGCAGCGCCCCCGTACGGACGTATCGGGTGAAACACAGCCCGAACGAACGCCTCGTTCGCTGCGAACCCCCCGGCCTCGACATCCTCGGACACAACCAGGCTGGCAATATACGGCGGCAGCGGCCTCGAAAGCGCGTCGCCCTGATGCACCGCTACGCGACTGCCGTACAGGTCCGCTTGACTGAATCTGTCGCGCAGCTCCGCCACCTTCTCTTCGTCGGGGTCATACGCCACGATGTGCAAATCCGACTGCGCGAGCAATTCCTCGAGCAGTCTCCCCGAACCGATCCCGTACATCACGGCATAGCCCGCATCGACGCCCGTGTCACCAAGGATCTCCTGAACCCTCCCTGCCCACTCGCCCTGGCCTGATTCAAGTGACGTCGGCTGATAAGCATGAATAACAGCCTCGCGTTGCTCAGGTCCGAAACAGTAGATGCGCCCTTCCTCGGTTACGGCAAAAAGACGATTCCGGGCGGCAAGAAGTCGCCAGACGCGGCCCTCGACCCTTTCGGACCACGTCTCGCAGTCATATTCGACGCCGCTCGCCATAATACGGGATTGACGCACCGGCAACACACCCTCGGCTGACACCCCATATCCGCCACCGCGCTTGTCTACATCAAAATCGATCAAGGCGCCGGTATGCAGGTCGTAGAACCCCGGCGTAGTGCGTCCACCCGCCACGATCAGGGTGTCTTCCGAAATCGCCAGCGAACCCTGCGGCGCCACCGTACCGAAGGAATACGAGCTGCCGCGGTAAGCGTCCAGCATCATCTCCCCCGTGCCTGAATTCACCCAGATCACCTCACCGTTCGAGGCATCCAGAGCATAGATGTAGACCCCCTCGAACGGCCAGATACCCGCGGCAAAATACACGACGCCGTCTTGAATGACGGGTGCACCGCGTACCGGCCACATGCTGATGACGCGTTCGTTGCCCAGCACGGCCCTGTTGCTTGGAACAGCCTGAAAACGCCACGTCAGTTCACCGCTCAAGGCGTCCACGCAATAGAGGTGCCCGTCATCCGAGCCAAAATACAGGTTGCCTTGACTGTATGCCGGCGCAAGGCGCACCGGGCCATCCGTATAGAAGCGCCACTGTTCTTCACCCGTGCTGACGGCGTAGGCCGTGACGCTGTCCGTGACCATCGACGGCACGTACAGCAACCCTTCGGCGGAAACGGGCTCATACGAAATGTCAAAACCGACCTTGCCGTGATCGTCCCACTGTTCGGGCCAGGCGCGGCGTGGCGCGGGCAATTCCCGGACCCATTGAAGATGCAGCTCCTCGGCAAGGACCATCGGCGTGCTGCCGCTGCGGGCAGCGTCATACCGGCGCATGGGCCAATCCAGCGTTCCCGCGGCCCCCTGTCCTGCGTATGCTGCGTGGCCGCCGAACACACCAGCCACAAGCGCCAGAATAATGGCGGAGGCCAAACCAA
>SLSB01000559.1 GCA_007130675.1 Candidatus Hydrogenedentota bacterium
CGCCGATAACGCCCGTTCGCTGCACATGCGTGCCGCCGCAAAGCTCCATGCTGATGTCATCAACCTGGACGACCCGAACTGTTTCTTCGTATTTTTCGCCAAACAGCGCCATGGCGCCCGCGGCCCGTGCCTCGGCGATCGGCATCGTCCGAGTCGCCACCTGGCTGTCCGTACGGATGAGTTGATTGACCAGACGCTCGATATCGTGAAGGCGTTCGGCGGCGATCGCCTCGAAATGGGTGAAATCGAATCGCAGCCGCTCAGGTGAAACCAGTGAACCTGCCTGGTGCACATGCTCGCCCAAGGTCTCCTGGAGCGCTGCTTGAAGCAGATGGGTTGCCGTATGATGGCAAGCCGTTGCGGAGCGCGCCGCGACATCCACCGACGCCTTTACCGTATCACCAATACGTAAGGTTCCCTGCGTGATTGTCACGCAATGAATGCGCAGATGCTCGATGGGGGCCTTGGTGTTGGTGACCTGAGCACTGCCTTCGGCGGCCTCGAGCACGCCCGTATCGCCCACCTGTCCGCCCGATTCTGCGTAGAAGGGACTCCTGTCGAGTACGACTTCGCCTTCCTGGCCCTCGTCGAGCTGCTCGATGCGTTTTCCTCCCTGGATCAGCGCGGTTACGGTGGCTTCGCATGTCAGGGAATCGTAACCCACAAACTCGGCGCCCGCCGTTTCATCGCGGACCGCGCGGTAGATAGGGGCGATTTCCTGTTCGCCGGTTCCTGCCCAGGCGCTTCGGGCCTGCTCGCGCTGCCTGTCCATGGCCTTCTGGAATCCATCGCGGTCGACCGTGTAACCCCGGTCTTCGGCGATGTCCGTCGCGAGATCCAGGGGAAATCCAAAGGTGTCGTGCAAGCGGAACAGCTCGCTGCCGGGCACCACCGCGGCCCCTGACTGCTCGAGCTGAGCAAACGTCTCCTCGAGAAGGTCCATGCCGCGGGCGAGTGTACCGGCGAACCGCTCTTCCTCGGTGTGAATGATCTTTTCGATTTGAACCTGTTTTTCTTTCAGTTCCGGATACTGGTGCGCCATGAGTTCGACCACCGTGCGTGACAATTCGTATAGGAATGGCTTTTCGAGCCCGATTTCACGGCCAAACCGCGCGGCCCGGCGCAGAAGCCGCCGCTCGACATATCCCCGGCCTTCGTTGCCCGGCAATATGCCGTCCGAAATCATGAACGACAGCGCGCGGATGTGGTCCGCAATTACCCGGAACGGCACGGGGTTTTTCTCATAACGCGCCTTGGCCAATGCTTCGGTGTTCGCAATGATTGGAACGATGTTGTCGATGTCGAACACCGTTTCCTTGTCCTGCAGAATCGCGGCCATGCGCTCGAGGCCCATGCCCGTGTCAATGCCGCGGTTTTTGAGCGGAGGACGCGACCCGTCGGGCTGCTGGTCAAATTGCGGGAACACCAGGTTCCAATATTCCATGAACCGCGCATCGTCCGGCGCGCCCAGCGGACCGGGTCCAAACGCTTCGCCGCGGTCGAGATGAAGCTCGGAACAAGGACCGCAGGCCCCCGTATCGCCGGCCGGCCCCCAGAAATTGTCTTTAATGCCAAGTCGCACGATCTTCTCGGCAGGTATTCCGATTTCCTTTTCCCAGATGTCGGCGGCCTCGTCATCCTCCTCGAACACCGAGATCCAGATTTTTTCGGATGGAATACCAACCACCTGGGTCGAGTACTCCCATGCCCAGAGGATAGCTTCCTGCTTGAAATAATCGCCGAACGAGAAATTGCCCATCATCTCGAAAAAGGTCATGTGCCGGGCGGTTTTGCCGACTTCATCGAGATCGTTGGCTTTGCCGCCCGCGCGCAGGCACTTCTGTGCAGTCGCGGCGCGGCGGTACGGCACGGACACCTCGCCCGTGTAATACGGCTTGAACTGCACCATGCCAGCGCTGGTAAACAACAGTGTGGGATCATTGCTCGGGATGATCTTATCGCTGCGTTCAACCACATGCCCGCGCTCACGGAAGAACTCCAAGTAACTGGATCGTATGTCGTCAGCTTTCACGCTTGGTCTCCATTCCTACCCCCCTGCCCGTCAAGACGGTATCCCAAAGACCCCATAAGATATCGGAAATGCCCTGCGTTTTTCAATTTGTGCTTCGCCGCGGCGGCATGGTGCTCCAGAGACGGCGTTTTGCACAAACCATTGAAAGTAATAGGTTTGCGCGCGAAGCGCCCATGCCGATGACCATCTGAAAGTGATTTAACCCAAAAAGAATTTCCGAAAAATCGAAAAAGTTCTTGACAAAGTCCTTCAGATGTGGTACATATCGTCCGTTTGTGCCCGACATCCGCTGAGCAAAAACTATTGACAGGGCGGTATCCGGCACACCAGAGGAAGACCACGCGTCCGAGCGGCAGCGAATCATCCGAATGCACTACGGCCCAAAGATGGCTATGCCGCGAGGATACATCAGAATCTCATGTGAAAGGAGGTGGATTACGTCATGCATCGCTGCGCTTTGTGTAACGAACACATCGAGGAAGTGGACATTCAGTTCAATGAAGTGGCTATCCTTGATGAGGAATACTGGCATCTTGATTGCTACGCCGAATATTTTGGCGAAGTCTTCGAGGAAGCCTGAGTACCCCTGAGATAAGTTAACGCTTTTCGTACCCTACGGTAGCCGAGTCAGGCCGCCGCGGGTATTTTTTTGCCTTGATGAATATCGCCCGCCGCCTTCGCACCCGGAGGCGGCGGCGTTGATCTTGAGTTAGGAATATCTGCGTTCACTCGGGCATGTGCCGCCCAAAAGCTTTGCCCCAAATCGGATAACCCCCTGTTTTCTTCCTACCGGATTCTGGCGCGCCCGTTTTCTGGAGATGCCGTTGCGGCTTTGCTAAGATGCCGTCAGACAGAGGGTGGCAAACCAACCAACCGCGAGGGATAGAGAATGAAATCCACAAGCCGTCGCGAATTCCTCAAGACCTCCGCCCGCTCGATCGGAGCTCTGTCGTCCGCGGCCGTCGTGGCGCGAGCGGGGCAGGCAGGGCAGCGTCAACGCGATGTGGCCAACGATAAAGTCGTCGTGGGCGTCATTGGCCTGGGCGGACGCGGGCGCGATCTCAGTGGCGGTTTTGCGCGACGCGATGACGCGGAGGTCGCCTATCTCTGCGACGTGGACCTCAACCGTATTGGGGATTTTCCCGATACGATTGCACGCGCACAGGGAGGCCGGACGCCGCAGGTTGTCCAGGATATGCGCCGCATCTACGACGA
>SLSB01000256.1 GCA_007130675.1 Candidatus Hydrogenedentota bacterium
CGAGCCGGGTGAGGGGCGTTTTCGAGCCATCCGGAAGGCTTCTGCCGCGCAATCGTCGGAACGGCCGCGTGCTATCCTGCACTCACTTGCCTGTTGCGGGTTCAAGCAGCCTGCGCAGTTCGAGCGGGAGCTCAAGCAGGGCACGGGCTTTGCCGCGGGCGGTTTCGCACGCGGCATGTAGCATCGCCAGCCCGTTGGCCACGTCCGGCATGTCTTCGAAGACGCGCTGAGCGGCCTCTTGGAAAGGTCCGAGCCTCTCTGCAGCGGTCCTATCTAGGGGCAAACGCCGTTTGAGCAATAGAAGCAAGGCGCGGGCGAGGTAGGGTTCCGAGCCGTGTTCAAGGAGGCTGCGGAGTTGCCCCAAAGGCTGTTCGGCGCTGCCGAACGTGCATAGAAACCCCTCGATGGAAAGGACAATCGCACGGAAGAGATCGCCTGAATCAGGATGGGCGCGATGGAGCGTTATGGTCTCGTCAAGCAGATCACAGGCGGCGTTCGCATCGTGTTGCACGACCGCGGCGAGGGTTCTGCCTGCAAGCGCCTGTGCAAGTTCGGAGAATGCAGGGCCGGGCGTTTCGCGTGGGATCGCGTCCAAGACCCGGCTATGCAGCGCGGATACTTCTTCGAGCCGACCATGCCCCCACAGCATTGACGCCTTCGCGAGATGGGCCTCGCTGCACAACCGGAGAAACGGCCCCGCCTCGGCGGCTGCAGCGGCTCTGTCGTAGGCATCGAGCGCATCGGCGGATTTGCGCAGCGCCCGGAGCGTGCCTGCGTGGCCAAGAAGCCCCTTGGCTTTGATGCGCTGGCCAACAGCGGACTCGAGCGGCGAGGCGGCCTGGGCAGCGCGGACAAATGCGCGATCTGCGGCGTCCAATTGTTTCATGCGCGCCAGGACCATTCCCGCGTCCAAGGCTGCGGCGGCTTCGAGAAGCGCGCCCTGGGTCGGGTCGGCACACTTTCGGGCGGCATCCTCGGCGTATTCGAGTGTACGCGAACTGCTTTCATCGGCGCCCGAAACAGCCAGGAGGACCCCTTTCTCGAGAAGCGCGTGTGCGATAAGCACGGAACGGGCTGCGGCGTTCGCGTCACGCGCATGCTGGAACGCGGCCGTGAACGCCTTGAGAGCCGCTTCGGTATGCCCGAGCGCGCGTTCTGTGCGGCCCATCACAAGCCCATGGACCGCGCGCACTTCTGCGGGAGTCTTCTTGTCATGGGCATCATGCTCCGCGTTTGCGTGAACTCGCTCGAGGGCTTCGCCGGGTTGCCCGCCCTCGGCAAGGGCAAGGCCCTCGAAAAGCCCAAACATCGTGCGCAAGACCTCCGTCCGCTTGGGAAGCGCGGCCAACTCATGCGCGCGCGAAGCGGCCATGGCGAAGCGCTCGAGGGCCAGCAGACAGTGGAGTTCCGCGAAGGCCGCCGCGGTGTTACGGGGCGCCTTCTGAAGTCGGCTGCGCGCGGTTGCAAGGCAACGCTCAAGCTCGTCGTGAGGGCGTACCGAGAGCCCCGGCGAAGAGTCAGCCGCGCGGTTGTCATAGTGGCGTTTCGGGGCCGTGATGGCCGATGCGGCACACTCGAATGCAGGCCCCCAGGGCGTTTCGTACGCTTCACTCTCGGGCGGGGTGGTCTCGAGCGGCATCCGCCAGAGCATCAGCGTCTCGAGGCCCGGTCTGGTCCGGTCCGCGCCCTCGAGCTGCTCCTCGAAGGCCATGCGGGCCAACACATCGGCGAACTCGTAGCGCGATTCGCGTCCCACAGCGTGGCGATGGACCCACCCCGCTCGATGGAGTTCATGAAGCTGCTTCGAGCAGGTCTGTGAGGTGGCGCGCATCTGGGCCGACAGGGTTTTCACGCTTAAGGGACGGCCCTGCACACGCGCCAGCGTTGTCAAAGTGCGCCGTTGCTGGGGCGACAATTCGGCCAGTTGCTCGCGTAGCCGGGGCGCAATGGTTTCACCCAGCCGCGCGTGAAGGCCCTTCGAGAGAACACGGAAACTACCGCTTGGCATAAGCGGAGCAAGGGCTGCCAGATGGCCCGGGCAACCGGCAGCCAGGTCGCGTAGGGTTGCGGCTTTGGCTGCGCACACCGCTTGCGAATCTGCTTTGTCGGCGCTATTCCTCTTGGAAGCCGCACCCCGCAACAAGTACCGGTCGACTTCGGACGCAGCAACGGGATGCAAAAACTCAAGCGCGAACGGCGTATTGGCCGCCATGGACTCCAGTTGCCCAAGAACTGCTTCCTCGTTAGGGGCTGCCATGCCTGCAATTACTGAAATATTGGGTCTCTCTGCAAGAAAAGCGGCAAACGAAGCGCGCGATGCGTCAAGAATCAAGGCATTTGGCGGGCCGTCTAGCAGAAAAATGACAGGCCCGCCCGCGCCCATTGCCGAAAGATCTTCTGGAAGGGGTTGCTCCCTCGCTTGGACTTCAGCGCCTCTAGGGCTCGCCTCGAGCGCATCCCAGCACGCAAAGAGCAGCTCGGTCGCGGTATGAATCCCTTGAATCGCGAGTGCGGGCACCCATACGACCCGCCCGGCGGCGTTTTCTGTGGTCTTGGCCATGTCGCTCAGCGAGCGCAGTATCGCCGTCTTGCCGGAACCCCGCGGACCCGCGACAAGCACCCTTGCCGGGCCCTGCCCGCTTAAGGCCTTGGCAGTCAAGGCCCAAATGCGCTGCGCTACCCCCTGATGCAGAGTGAAATGAAGGCGTTGCGCAACGTTACGTCCAAGATCAGGTTGCCCTTCAGGCATCGAATTTCCTCTTTTACGGCATCTATATCGTACGTTAACCTAAGAACATATTTCTTGCCCGTCTGATCCGCCGCAGGCCTCGGTCTGCACGATGGTTCGCTTTATATCCCTCCGACGGGTCACATGTGCCAATTACGGCACACGTGGCCACGCCTTCGCAGATCTCGTCGCCGTCGTTTTGCCCTACGACATGCCCCCAATGAACGTTTTACGGCATCAATAACGTACGTTATATTTGTTGCACTATATCAGACTCGCTATTGGCTGTCAATCGGTCCTTTACATGAGCCGCGATAATTGCATTTCGCGTCAGCATTGACACGGATGGCCGAAGGGACCCGCGGACGGCGGAGCCTGGAGTTGGGCGGGACACGGATATTTGGTGCATGCTATAATGAAATACAGGTGCACGTAAGGTTTTCGGTGCTCGCGCTTGTTGTTCCATGAACGTACGGGCGAGCTCACAGCAAAAATGCCCCGGAATCCTCCAGTGCGCA
>SLSB01000603.1 GCA_007130675.1 Candidatus Hydrogenedentota bacterium
AGGACGATTATGCTGACCTGCCCGAGATTGCGGCGAAGGTGGCCGAGGCGCCGATGATGCCTACCGCCGAGTGGGCCCTCGAGAATAACGAGTGGCACAATATCGTGCAGGCCTATCTTGCCTGTGTCGCCTTCGTGGACCATTACGTGGGCGTAGTGCTCGACGCGCTCGAGCGGAGCCCGTACGCCGACAACACGGTTATCGTGTTCTGGTCGGATCACGGCTACCATCTCGGGGAAAAGAACCGCTTCACGAAACACTCCCTTTGGGAACGTGCCACGCGCGCCCCGCTCATTATCGCCGCACCCGGCATCGACGGCGGCGGAGTCTGCACCCGGCCCGTGGGGATGATTGACCTGTACCCGACGTTGCTGGATTTGTGCGGCCTGCCTGCGAAGCCAACCAACGAGGGGAACAGTTTGGCGCCCCTGTTGGCCAACCCCGCCGCGGCGTGGCCTCATGCCGCTCTCACGACCTACGGGTATAGGAATCATGCGGTGCGCACGGAACGGTACCGCTACATTGTCTACGAGAATGGCGCGGAAGAGCTCTATGACCATGAGGACGATGCCAATGAATGGCACAATCGCGCCGATGACCCAGCGTACGCGGAAATCAAGCAGGAGTTGGCGCGCCATCTGCCGGAGCGAAACGTGCCCTGGTCGCCTCAGTCGCATCTCACCGTGAACGAATACTTCATCGAGCAACAACAGCGCTTCGGCGCGGCCGAAGAATAACAGGCTGCCCGCTGACCGGGCCGCACGCGTCACACCGCGCCGCCTCTGTTCTTGCCCACGTCTATTCAGATTTGGGGATGACGTGAGTTGCGATTGGCGGACATTCATAGGGTATTATGTGCGTTACTAACGCTTCTGGTGCGCAATGCATCGGACAATAGAGGAGATACCATGGATCCCCCCCGCGGCGCCTTGACCCTTAAGGAGATGGACCCCAAGACGTTTCGGGCATTCTGTGATTTCATTTATGAACAAAGCGGTATCACGCTGAAAGAAGGCAAGGAGTCGCTGGTGTCGGCGCGTATTGCGAAGCGGATGCGCGCCAATGGGATTGTAGACCCGCGCGCCTATCTCGAATTCGTGATGGCAGACCGTTCCGGCCGTGAGCTGGTCGAGATGATCGATGCCATTTCGACCAATCTCACGTTCTTCTTTCGTGAAGAGGCGCATTTCGATATGCTGCGGGGCGTGCTGAGCGGCTGGCGCGACCAGGGCCAGTTGACGTACCGCATCTGGTGCGCGGCGGCCTCGACCGGCGAGGAACCGTATTCGATCGCGATGACGGTGCTCGATGTGCTCGGCGAAGGCGCGACGGATACGCGCATATTGGCAACGGACATCTCGACGCGTGTACTCAAGACCTGCACCGAGGGCGTCTATGGCGAAAACCGGATGCGGAATGTGTCCGCCGGATACCGCCAGCGGTTTTTCGAGCGGAACAAAGACCGGGCGACTGGAGAGGTGCGCTACACGGTCAAGCCCAGTCTGCGCGAGCTTGTATTTTTCAAGCGGCTCAACCTCTCGACGCCGCCCTTCCCGATGCGCGGCCCAATGGATGTGGTGTTCTGCCGCAACGTAATGATCTATTTCGATCAGCGGGTGCGGGCAAACCTGGTAAACGAGATCTACCGCCTGCTCAAGCCGGGCGGCTACCTCATGGTTGGGCATTCGGAGAGTTTGGCGGGCATTGCGACACCGCTCGAACGTGTGTGCCCGGCGACCTACATCAAACCCGGCTGACCATTTCGCTTCGCGGCGCTGCTCACGAAACCCGCGCCACGCGGACCACGGTGTTGGTCCCATAGGGGAATCCGGTTGCGGTAACGTTGAGGTTGGAACCGTCTTTCTCGAATTCCAGATCTTCGCCCGTATCGAGCCACGTCACGGAAGACACATCGCGGGCGACGCCGGTGAACATGCGCGGACCTGGGCCTTGCACCTCACCCGCCTGCTGGCCGT
This sequence comes from Candidatus Hydrogenedentota bacterium, assembly GCA_007130675.1. Classification (GTDB taxonomy): domain Bacteria; phylum Hydrogenedentota; class Hydrogenedentia; order Hydrogenedentales; family SLHB01; genus UBA2224. The sequence continues at coordinate 1,977 of SLSB01000603.1, forward strand.
GACCGAGCCGGAGATGGTGCACGAAGAGGAAGAGCATTCCATCGGCATCGAGGCCGAAATCCGCACCGGGCCCCGCTACACCGCAAGGTTTACCGTTATAGATGGGGTTTCCGTGCAGGCCGAGCCACTGGCCCGCACGTTCGAGCGCCGCGCGTTCGTAATCGGGAATGGCGCCTTCGGCGGTTGGGCCGACGTTGAGCAGGTAATTGGCCCCGACTTTCCGGCAGGCGCACAGGTTTTCGATGATGTCCTGGACGGACATGTAGTTGTAGTCGTTTTTCGCGATGCCCCAGTGCATGTTCATGGTCTGGCACATCTCGGCGCTGATGTATTTGGGCATGCCGCGCCGGTCCATGGGCTCGGGGCGGCCCTGCTCGAAGGTGGTGCTGTCGATTTCGGGATGGCCGACATGGCCCCGTTTGTGCAGGCCCGTATTGTTGATGATCATGGCTTCGGGCTGGTGCTCGCGGATCATCCCGTAGAGACGGTCTTCTTTCCAGTCGGCATCGGCCTTGCTCCAGTTGCCGTCAAACCAGAACCCGCCGATGTCGCCGTATTGGGTGCATAGAATCTCGACGGAAGCGTGGAGATAATCGAGATAGGCGTCAAAATCGGCGTCGAAATCCGGGTGATCCCAATCGAGGGTGGTGTGGTAGAAGAACGGCGAGATGCCTTCGGCGCGGCAGCCCTCGACAAAATCCTCGACAAGGTCGCGCGCGGCGGGACTGTGCACGGCGTCGTAATCCGTCAATCCTCGGGTGTCGTAAAGACTGAATCCATCGTGATGGCGGGTGGTGAGGGTGATGTACTTCTGGCCAGCGCGGCGCGCAATGCCCGCGATGGTGCGCCCGTCGAAATCCGAGGCCGTGAAGATGTTGCGCAGCCGCCTGTATTCGTTGGCCGGGATCTTCTCCTGATTCATGACCCATTCGCCGCGGCCGAGGAGCGAGTACAGCCCCCAATGGATGAACATGCCGTAGGCCATGCGTTCGAAGCGCTCGATGCGAGGTTCGGGCTCGGGGACAGGTCCAGGCGGTTCCGCGGGCGCCTCGCTTTGCTCGGCAGCTTGTGCGAGGTGCATGAAGCTTCCGCCCCAGGCCAAGGCAGTGCCGCCGGCCAGGGTCTTGAGCATATCACGGCGTGTGGGTCTCATGGCGTGGCCTCCCGATTCGTTCGTGCTTTCCGATTACGCTTTGGTATCCGGCATCCTGTAGCGCGCCAATTGGGCAACATCGTCCTGGCCAGCGCCGCAGGGCCGCAGGGTAAACCCGAAATCGATTGTACCCGCATACAGGGCGTATTTGTCCAGCACGAGCGGCCCACAGCTCGCGTTGCCGAGCCCGCACTGCTTGTAATCGAGGCACACGGTGATATTGCGACGCGGTTTCAGGTCAAAGGTGTGCTCTGCCCGGTTGAGGTCCTCGGGTGCGTACCGCAGGGCGCTGAAGGCCATCGGTGCATCGGGCACAACCAGGATTCCTCGGACCGCGTCAGTGGTCAAAGCTGCCCAGCGCACGTCTTCCTTGTTGCCGCATTCCTGGGGATACGGATAGGGGACATACTGTTCGGTGACGGTGCCCGCGTAGCGCCCGAGCGCGGCGCCGGTCTTGCGGTCGGGATAGCTTTCGTGCGGACCGCGGCCATACCAGGCGAGGTGTTCGAGTGCTCTCGATAGCGTCATGCGGAGTCCAATGCGGGGCAACATCGGCAGCTCGCCCATGGGTTCGAGGTGGTTCAGCAGGTGGACGGACCCATCTGGATAGATCGTGTAGGTGCATTCGTGGGCAAAGCCGCGGCCTTTGCTGCCCAGACAATGCAGGAGGGCCTGGATCTTTACGGTATTCGAATTCTGCTCGATGAGTTTGAAGGCCTTGAGGTGCGAGCACATCTGACTCAGGCCCGCGTCATAAAACCCGCGTTTGAGGCCTTCGCCGCCGTTCAGCCGGATGTCGTTGTCGGTAAAGGCGCGCAATAGGTTCAGTGCCGGACCGTTGAAAACGTCTCCGCCGTCGGGAAGCACCGCCTGTCCGCCATAGGTGATGGCGCTGATGCCGCCGTGCGCTTTGCTGAAGGTAATCGTGAAGGCCTCACCCGATACACAGATAGATTCGCCGGTTTCCTTGACGTTTGGTTTCCCGGATCTATCAAACGAGATGAGCGGGCGGTCCCCGGCCTCGATGGGCAGGCGCATCTGCTCCCAGGCCATTTCGTGGCCCTTTTCAGCCCAGAGGGTATCCTCGAGCAAATGGAAACTGACGCGCAGCCAGTATTCGGCGCCGGGGAGCGGGTCGGGCAGCGAATAGGGTATCGTGATCTCGGTCTCTTCTCCCGCGGGCAGGTCCAGCGGGGCGAGTGTGCCATCTTCAAGGACGCTGCCGTCTTCGGTGACGCTCCACCGAATGCCGTACCGGTTCAGGTTGGCAAAGAAATGCTTGTTGCAAATGCGGACCTTGCCCAAGGCCAAGTCAGATGGGTGGATGCCCACGTATTGATAGACTTTCTTCACCTCCCACATCTTCGGTGGGATGGTCCGGTCGGGAAAGACCAGCCCGTCCATGCAAAAGTTTTTGTCATTGGGCTGATCGTCAAAATCGCCGCCGTATGCCCAAAACCATGGGCGCGAGCCGTCTTCGGCAGGGTCGGCGTCTGTGTATTTGAAGATGCCATGATCGGCCCATTCCCAGATGCAGCCGCCAATCAGGCGCGGATGGCTCTCGATAGCCTGCCAGTACTCGTCGAGATTACCGACCGCGTTGCCCATCGCGTGGGCGTATTCGCACATGATGAACGGTTTGGGCGAGTCTTTTTTTCCTTCGGCGATGAGGTCGTCCAAGTGGGGATACATGACGCTGTCCATATCTGCCACTTCGTTCATGCGTTCGTAATGAATAGGACGCGTCGGGTCGAGTTCGCGTACCGCCCGGGCAGAGGCTTCGAAATTGCAGCCACTGCCGGATTCGTTGCCCAGCGACCATATGATGACCGATGGGTGGTTTTTGTCGCGCTCGACAAGGGCTATCTGGCGGTCGACGTGCGCGGCTTCCCACTCGGGGCGGTTGCCCAGCGTCTTGTCGAGGTCGTATCCCATGCCGTGGGATTCGAGGTTGGCTTCGTCGATCAGGAACATGCCGTATTGATCGCACAGCTCATACCATTTCGGGTCATCGGGATAGTGACTTGTGCGAACCGTGTTGAAATTGAAACGTTTAAGGATTTCGAGGTCCTCGACCATGTTCTCGAGGGTAATGGCGAGCCCCCGCCAGGGGTCGTCCTCGTGGCGGTTGGCGCCTTTGAGCTTGACCGAGACGCCGTTGACGAAAAGCTGGGCCTCTCGAATTTCAACTTTGCGGAATCCGAAACGGCATTGCTCGACTTCGAGTATTTCGCCCGCCGGGGTCTTGAGCAGCAGGATAAAGGTGTAGAGATACGGATCCTCGGAAGACCACTTGCGGGGGTTCTCGACCGGGGCATCGAGTTCGAACACCTGTTCTTCACCTGCTTCCAAAGCAGGCGCCTTGCCGGTGAGCAGCGGTGCTTCGCCCACGGCCTGACCGGCGGCGTCCAACAAGATGGCTTCGAGCAGATGCTCTTTGCCGCGGCCGTTGCCGTAGTTGCACACCTTCGCGGTGAGCTTGAGCACGGCATCGCGGCAGTCAGCATCCAGTTCGCAGCGCACAAAGAAATCGCGGATGTGCGTCTCGGGCGTGGCGAACAGGTAGACGTCGCGGAAGATGCCCGAGTACCGCCACATGTCTTGATCTTCGAGATAGCTGCCGTCGGACCAGCGGTATACCTCGACGGCCAGGATGTTCTCTCCATCGCGAAGATACGGAGTTAGATCAAATTCGGCTGGGCCCATGCTGTTCTGGCTGTATCCCACCTTCTCGCCGTTGACCCACAGATAGAACGCACTGTGCACGCCGTCAAAATGGATAAACACCCTGCGGCCCCGCCATTCCGCGGGCAGATCGAAGGTCCGTCTGTACGACCCGACGGGGTTGTAGTCGTGCGGGATGCGAGGGGGATCGGCCGGGAATGGATATCGGACATTCGTGTAGATGGGTATGCCGTACCCTTCGAGCTGCCACACTGACGGCACGGGGATGTCGTCCCAATCGGAGACGTCGATCTCGGGCTTGTAGAAATCGCGGGGGCGGTCATCCGGTTTGCCCACCCAATGGAATTTCCAAACCCCGTTAAGGGACTGATGATAGGGCGAAGCGTCGCGGCGTCCCGTGCGGGCCGATTCCACATCGGGATACGGCAGCAAGGTGCAGTGATACGGCTCCTTGTTGCGTCCCAGGATGTTTGGATTCTCCCAATCGAGTGTTTCGGCATATGTTGGCCTAGTCCACAGCAGCCATACTGCGAGCAAAACGCATACCACTACAAAAGCTGTCACGGCGACCTCCCCATCAAAGTAAGTGACTCGGGATTTTTTGTCTCAATCCGCGGCAAGAAGTTGTATTGTCGCGGGAAGGTTGCGAGAATTCAACCTTTTCAGGAGCACATTTTCGGCGTATAGGGGTTAAGACCACACGGTGTGGAACATGATATGCACGGTCTTCGGTAGGGGCGCTTCGCGAAGCGCCCCTACTTGTCCGCGTTCTCCAACACTGGCTTTCATGTGGAGTCTTCCTGTGGTCATACATGAGCATTTCTCATGCATCCCTACAGCATATGCACACCATATTCACGCCCAGCGACTGGCCGTTGATGCGCTGAGGAAACAGAGGCCGCCCGAGGGTTGGTTTGCCTCGTGCGGCCTCGAATACTGTCAGTTGAGTTCTTGGGAAACCTCGCCAATTACAGGCATAGCATGAACGCCACCAGGTCCTCTTTTTCCTGTTGCGTGAGCTGCAGTCCCTGGATGAGGTTGAAGAACTCGACCGTGTCGGCGAGGGTCAATAGCCGGCTGTCGTGCAGATATGGGGCCGACTCCTTGATTCCCCGCAGTGGGAAGGTCTTGATCGGCCCGTCCATGCTGGCCCATCGGCCGTTTACCATCTGCTCTTCGAAAAAGCGCTCGGCTCGCAGGTTGTGCATCAGGTTGTCGGTGTAATAGGGAGCGGGGTGGCAGACATCACACTGCGCTTTACCGAAGAACACTTCCTGGCCGCGCAGTTCCTGTTCGGTGGCAAGTTCCGGGTCGAGCTTCCCGTAGATGTCGAGCTTGGGGGCGGGGGGAAAATCGAGAATGGCCTGGAACTCGGCCATGAAGTGCACTTGACTGCCGCGCTCGAGTATGTTGACACCCTTCTTGGTCGCGATCACGGGGTCACCGTCGAAATAGGCGGCGCGCTGTTCGAACTCGGTGAAATCTTCGATGGATTTCAACGCGCGTTGCGAGCCGAACAGGCGTTGTATGTTCAACCCCCGCAGGGGCGGCGTATCGATCCGATGCCGGAATTCCTGGGGCCGGATATCGCCGACCAAGTGCGTCGCGGCGTTGGTGTGCCCGTTAACGTGGCAGTCAAAACAGGTCACCCCCCGGCTGGGCAGCGCCGACCGCCGGTCTTCGGTCTGGTTAAACTGCTGTTGAGGAAATGGCGTCACCAATAGACGCAGGCCCTCGAGCTGTTTCGGATTGAGGATACCGTTGAACAGCTCGAAGAAATTCATGATCGTCACGACCTGCCCCTGCGACACATCGCCCAAGTCGAGCCGCGTGGTCAGGAACATTGCGGGGGGATACTCGGGAAGCAAGTGGTCCGGCAAGTCGAAATCGAGATCGAACCGCGTCAGGTCGCGTCCCTCTTGCTCATTGATCTCGTCGATGTGAAATTGTGGAAACACCATGCCGCCTTCGGCATGGTTCGGGTGGGGGAGCGGAAGGAAGCCCTTAGGCCAGAGTCCCTGCTCTTTGATCTCGGCCGGTGTCATCGCCGCCAGGTCATCCCAGGTCACGCCTTCGGGCAGCTTGACGCGAACGCCGCCCTGGATAGGTTTGCCCCGGGTAGCGGTCACTCCCGGGATCGGGCGGTCGCTGAGATCATACCTCTCGTTCAGGAGGTCCATCTGACGCTCCATGATCTCATCCTTTTCGGCCGCCATCCGGTCCTTGACCTCCTCGAATTCTTCGGTTATCGCAACCGGCATATAACTTGTGGTCTGTTGTGCCCCGACCCCGCTCGCCAGTACAACAAACACTGCGCCAACTGCTGAGAGTACTGCTATCATCCCTGCTATGGTTTTCATTGTGATTCTCCTCGGCGGGGCAGCCCTGCCCCGCTCCGCTTGCAGCCTCTTTTCTCCAGGCGCCAATGGTTTCCGGCTCGCACCTTCCGGATTCCACGCCTTAGGGTTTGAAGTTGGTCAGCGCTCCTTTCTGCCTATCTACTTTCGCTATTTCCCTTTCAAAACTACATCACTTGTCACTATATCCTGTTTAGGTGATATGCGCAAGGCATTTCTGGACTCAGAAGCGCCGCCTTCGGTTTTGCGTAGCGTGTGTGCGACGCTCCCGCGCACCGCCCGCTCGAATCGATCCTTGAAAAATGGCGCGGCAAGTACGATCCTTATATGGTGAATGGGGCATCGTCATGGCGAATCAGCGGAGGAGGTGCACAATGCTTACACACTCGGGGTTCAGCGCAATTTGTCTGGGGGTTGCTGCAGCTTGTGTTGCGGGTTGTGCCACACAGGAGGCCGGGGGGCAGTTCTCGAGGGAAATGCGACTGACGAAAACGACCTATGGCACGGCGCCCGGCCAAGGCCAAGCCGACCGGTACACGCTGACCAACGCCAACGGCATGGAAGTCAGCATCACCAACTACGGCGGTATCGTCACGTCGCTCTTGGCGCCCGACGCGGACGGCACCTTTGCCGATGTCGTTCTGGGCTATCCTGATTTTGAGGGCTACCTGAACAACAATCCCTTTTTCGGATGTCTCGTGGGCCGCTTCGGCAACCGCATCGCGAATGGCCGTTTCACGCTCGATGGCGTCGAGTACCAACTGGCGGTCAACAACGGTCCCAACCACCTTCACGGCGGCCTCAAAGGCTTTGACAAAGTGCTGTGGGACGCGACGCCGGTCCGCCGGCGGGACGCTTTGGGCCTCAGGCTCTTCTATCTCAGCCCGGATGGCGAGGAAGGGTATCCGGGCAACCTGAGAACCACCGTGCACTATTGGCTGACGAATGACAACGAGCTGGAGATCGTCTACGAAGCCGAGACCGACAAGCCCACGCCGGTCAATCTGACCCATCACAGCTATTTCCATCTCGACGGCCAGGGTGAGGGCGATATCCTCGACCATGTGATGATGATCAACGCCAGCCATTACACGCCTGTTGACGAGACCTTGATCCCCACGGGCGAGATCGCGCCGGTCGCGGGTACGCCGTTCGATTTCACCACCCCTGCTCGGATCGGTGAGCGTATCGACGCAGACCACGAGCAGATCAAATACGGCGGCGGATATGACCACAATTACGTGCTCGACAGCCAGGACGGTTCGCTCGCGCTCGCCGCGCGCGTCGTTGGCCCGCGGTCGGGCCGGGTCATGGAGGTCTACACCACGGAGCCCGGCATGCAGTTGTATACAGGAAACTTCCTCGACGGCTCGATTACCGGCAAAGAGGGCAAGAGCTACCACAAACGTTATGGGTTCTGCCTCGAAACACAGCACTTCCCCGACTCGCCGAACCAGCCCGCGTTCCCCTCGAGCATTCTGCGGCCAGGCGAGACGTATTACCAGAAGACGGTGTACCGGTTCACGACGCGGTAGGCCCGGAAAGATCAGCCGCATAGGCTATATGCGTCCCATATGACCTATTGGCCCCGAGTGACCATCGCCGAGAGACAGTCAATGGCTCCGGCTGGTTTATTCCCCCTCGGGCGGCAACTCGACCAGCCACACGTTGCGGAACCACACGGGCCCGGTGTGATCTTGCAGCATCAGGGAATCGGGTTCGGACATCGCCGTCGTTTGCGCTCCGGTAGTTCTGTCGGGAACGGGCACATTGTCTTGCACCAGCACCCCGTTGTGATAGACCGTCATGCGGGCGTCTTCAATCTTATTCCAGTCGGTGTCATACCGGGCGGCCCGGAATTCGATCTCGAAGGTCTGCCACTGAAGCGGAGGCGCGCACATGTTGACGAGCGGCGCGGCGGTCCGGTAGATGCCCCCGCAATCGCCGTCATCCGCCTCGAGCCCATAGCTGTCGAGCACCTGCACTTCGTAGCGGTTTTGCAGGAACACGCCGCTGTTGCCGCGCCGCTGGCCCTCGCTGTCCGGCATAAACGGGGTGCGGAATTCGACATGAACCTTTTTGTCGTAGAATTTCTGTCTGGTCTGGATGCTGCCGCCGCGCACCTCCATCGCGCCGTTGCCGAGGATGATCCATCGTGCAGGCCCCGGCTCGGGCCGCTCGGGCAACGGCACGATCTCCCACTCGGCGGCATACCCGTGCTCGGGCGCGAAGGGTACGTCCATCAAATCGCTGCCCGTCTGGTCCTCCACGGTGTATGGGCCCGAGACTTCCCAAAACGCGACATTGCCGTCGAAATCCTCGAGCCCATAGACCTCCCGTTCGGGGATGCCGACGAAGAATCCGCTGAGTGGCGAGGCATCGAGACCCCGCAACATGGCGGAAAACCCCCAATCGCCGTCATTCTGCACTACTTTGACCAGGAAAGCGTTCCATCCCTCGAGCAAATCTACGGGGATTTTGTGTCTGCATGGAGTGACTCTGCGATCTTCAATGATCGCGTGGACTTCCTCGCCGTTGAGCCAGACTTTGGCGCCGTCGGCAACCCCGTAAGCGAATTGGGCCTTGCCGGGGCCTGGGGCATATACCCACGTGCGCAGATAGGCGGCCCGGTCATCGCCCCCAACGGCGCGCTTAATGTTGATTCCCCATGGATCAACGCTCCGTGCTTCCCACTTATCGAGATCGTTCCCATCAAACAACACGATGGCATCCCTGGGCGGGCGGGCGCCCAGACTTGGCGACAAACGCACCACGGGGCTGAGTTCGAGGTCGCCGGAGACGGGTCCCTCGACCCGCCCGGTCATGCGCTTTCCACGGATAGCGACAGCGAGCCGCGCCTCCTCCATATCGCCGCTCGAGCCGTGTCCGGCAAAGTCTACTCCGCCGTCGACTCCCTCGCCCTCGAGGACGGCCAGCGTTGCGTCGGGCGTGTCGAACGCCGACAACAGGTTCATGCGGTATTTGTTATCGGCCAGTGCGATCACCTGAGCGCCCACCTTGGTGGTGCCCCATGTGCCTTCCCAATCTCCCATGTAAGGGTCTGCGGGAGTTTCTTGAAGCGGGCTCCCCATGTCAGGCCTGGGTTGAAGGGTAGCGCAGCCGCCCAACACGGCGGCAAGTGATAAGGCAATCATTGGGAACAGGATGGTTTTCATGATCAACGTTACTCCTTTCACTGAAAAAGCGGGGGTCGCGCACAATTTCGCGTCAAGTACAGGGTAGAATGACCTGCATCCTAATTTCAAGGACCTATCGAAACTCCGAATCGCCGGATAAGAGCTGGTGACGCCGCCGGGGTCACCGCCAAGACACTGGTGCGCTGTGGTTGTCGGACTTCAGCGCCAACGGCGCGGTACCATATCAGCCCGGGGCAAGGAACGCGCTCGCGTGTGACGCCGCCCCGGGATCATCGGTTCTCCCCCCATCCCTTAGCGCTGAAGGCGCGATTCATATGATGGCGAACTCGGAGCGGAATGGACACCTCTCGGATAATGGCGAAGGGGCGGCAGACCTGCGCCACAACGGAGGGTCACTGGGTCCAACGTTGTGCCGGGCTTTCAGCCCTGACAGCGTGGGGGAAACCACGGTCTACCCAGCCCTTCGGACTGGGCTGATATGTTGCCGCGCCTTCGGCGCTCCGGAAGACACAGGGACGGACTTTATTCGCTCAGCCTCCGGCCTCTACCCTTTTTCACCTCCTGGGTGTTTTAATATCCAAACCTGCGACCAGAAAACCGAAGGGCTTATGCAACTCTGCCTGAGATTGCTCGGAGATTCGGGCAAAACCGCACAACCCGAACGCCTGACGTACTGTTTGCCGAACCGCCCGAAGTGGACACGCAGCGCCCGCAACGCCTACTATACAGGCAACGAGCTTGCTCTCGAAGCAGGCGTTCGGCGGAGTATTGGCAGGCGGCGGGGTCGCTGGGCACACCCGAGCATACCGGGCGAAATGCAGCGCTACCGGCACGGCAAACACGGCAAAATGAACAAGAGAACGAAAGGGGCAATCCATGTATTTTCGCCGGGCAACCGAATCTGGCAGCTTCCGTAATTCCCATCAGGTGCGTCAAATCATCTGCGCGATACTTGTTTTGTGTGTATTGGTCTCAGCGGGCGTCCCCGCGGCGGAGACCGTGGCCGAGGGCCTTATTGCCTCGCCCGAACCCGGCTGGCCGCAATGGCGCGGCCCCCGGCG
>SLSB01000347.1 GCA_007130675.1 Candidatus Hydrogenedentota bacterium
CCATTCATGACCATGGCATAGCTGCCAATATACCGTGCAACGCGATATGAAAACATGTTGAGCGCCAGCGCGCAGTCTTCATCACCTTCCGCGGCCAGACGTTCAATGTCGCGCACATCGGCCTTTCCACAAACACCCCTGAAACCGCTTTGCTTGTTCAGCGTTTTTTCGACCTCGTCGGCGCTCATCCCAAGCTCTTTGATAAGAAACAGCGGTATGGCGGGGTCCATGTCGCCCGAGCGCGTGCCCATCATGACACCTTCGAGCGGTGTCAGGCCCATGCTCGTATCGACCGATTTCCCGCCTTTGACGGCCGTGATACTGCAGCCGTTGCCGAGATGACAAGTGATGATCTTGGTTTTTTCAGCAGGTTTATCCAGCATCTCGATGGCCTTGCGCGACACGTACCGGTGCGAGGTGCCGTGGAATCCGTACTTGCGTATCCCGTGCGTCTTGTAGAAATCCATCGGAAGCCCGTACATATAGGCGTTTTGTGGAATGGTGTGGTGAAAAGCCGTATCAAATACAGCGACTTGCGGCGTGTTCTTGAACAGTTTCGCGCAAGCTTCGATGCCCAGAATCGCTGGAGGATTGTGAAGCGGGGCGAGCTTGGCGCACTTCCTGACACCCTCGAGCACTTGTGTGTCGATAATCGTGGACCCCGCGAATTCCTCGCCGCCGTGCACGACCCGGTGGCCGATGCCCTCGATCTCTGACAGGTCATTCACAATGCCGCAGGCATCGCTCTTAAGAATCTCGCAGATCGTGTTGATGGCATCGGAATGGTCGGACACGTCCAGTTTGCCGGGATCTTGCAAAACTTCCTGATGTAAACACCGTTCCCCATCGGCCAGAGAACAGCTGCAATCGATAGTCGGGCCGCTCAACCCGATACGTTCGATAACGCCCTTCGCAATGGATTCCGCTGACTGGCCATATTCATAAATCTTGTATTTTATCGACGATGAGCCACAATTGAGCACAAGAACCTTCATAGCACTCTTCTCCAACAATGCACACGCAATTTCTTATGGCCAGATTTCGGGCATACACCGTCTATTGTAACATCTGACACTGAACAACGGTAATTGCAGTGACGCCAACGATATCTTCGGCAACACATCCGCGCGACAAATCGTTTACCGGTAGCCGTGTGCCCTGGATGATCGGACCGTATGCCTCCGCACCTGCCAGATACTGCACCAGCTTATAGGAAATGTTTCCTACATTTAAGTCAGGGAATATCAATACCTTGGCGTGCCCCGCCACTTCGCTCGACGGGGCTTTCTTACGGCCCACGCGTTCGACGAGTGCCGCGTCGGCCTGCAATTCTCCATCTATCTTTACCGCCGAATCCGGACCAAAGACTTCCTCGGCCCGTTTCTGTGCAAGCTCTGTAGCTTCAGCAACTTTCTGCGTTAACGGGCTGTTCGCCGAGCCCTTCGTCGAGTACGAAAGCAGAGCAACGGTCGGTTCGATGTTAAACGTCAAGGCGGATTGCGCGGTGGCTATCGCGATTTCGGCCAACTGGCTGGCATCGGGATTCTCGACCAGACCACAATCGGCAAACAAATAAGTCACCTCCTCAAACGCCATGAAGAAGAAACTCGATGCCAGGCGCACCCCCGGGACCGTCTTGAGAATCTGAAGAGCCGGACGCAGGACATCGCCCGTCGAGTGCGCGGCGCCGGCCACCAGGCCGTCTGCTTTATTCGCGTTAAGCAGCATCACCCCGTGAGGAATACACTCGGACATGGCCATCTTGGCCTGTTCTTCCGTCAGTCCCTTATGTTTGCGCATCTCGAAATACTCATGGGCAAACTCGTCGGCCCATGAAGCGGTGGCGGGGTCCACGATCTCGAAATCCCCGGTGATGCCGAGGCTCTTCAGGTTGCGTGAAACCTCGTCCTGTTCTCCGATGAGCACCACATGCGCGATCTTCCGGGCCTGGATATCGCCCGCGGCTTTTAACACCCGCTCATCAGCGGCTTCAGGTAGCACGACCCGTTTCGGACTGCCTTGCGCCTGTTCGATGATCCCGTCAATAAACCCCATTGCGTGACATACCCTTTCTCAGTAACAGCCAGTGAAAAACACACAGGCACATTTCATGTAGCGTGAGGCGAATTTACCGAAATCTGCCGCGGCAGAAAGGTCAGCGGCTGCCGTATCCGATGTTCGATCGCTTGATGTGTCTTCCAAAACGCAGTCCGAACCTGACGTGCTGATTTCCTGTTGGCCAATCGAGGCGATGGAACATAGTCTAGAACAACGAACGAAGCAGTGTCAACGCGGCTCAGTCAACGCGGCTCAGTCAACGGCTCAATCGCCGGATAAGCATCGGCGAAAGTGCAAGCGGCGACGCGTGACGTGTTCATCCTCAGTATCGCCCCGCCTTTTTCGGAGGACCGCCGCCACCTGGTGCGGCGGACTCCAAATCTCGCGGAACCTTCAGACATTATGAAAAGTTCCGTTTGCCCAAGCTGTCCAGCAGGTCTATTGCCGGGCCTTCGATGTTTGCACAAACCCAACAGGAGCGCTCGGGTTTCTGAGCGGAGGATGGGCGGTCTCTCAGAATCAGACTACTCGACTTCGCCGGTCTCGGGGTTGTAATGCCAGTCGTGGCCGGGGTAGGGGTGCTCGGGGATGAAGCCGAGGTCTCTTGCTTCGAGAACGGCATTGAGAGACGGGGGCCAGGTTTCGGTCCTGTTGTGATAACGCCTGATGCCGCCGAGGATGCGGTTGCGGCGGCGTTCAAGGGAAATGTCGAGCAGTGTAGTGTTGAACACCTCGCCTTCGGCGATAAAATAGCGGCCTCCGAGCGGATCCTCCGGTACAGCCTCGATGATGCCGCCGGTCACGAGTTCGTCGAGCGACTTGGCCGGGCGCTGGTGGCGGTTTTCAAACAAGGCGGCCGCTTCGCTCAGTTGTGCGCAGGCGTCCTCGATGGCGATCTCCATAAGTTTTCGTTCGGCCATGTTGCGAAGCATTTCTTCGTCGCTGTTACGGGCCATATCCTCCCACATGGCGCGCTCGAACGCATCGAGGTCGTGCATGCGCGCGATGTTCGAGGCAAGGTCGATGACGCGTTGGGGGGCGGTTCCGGTGGCCACGGCCATGCCGAGAAACTGTGTGGCGTACACCGGCGTATTGGGCTCGTCTCGCCGGTTCAGCAAATGCACCATGGCGATCTCGTGGGGGAGAATCCAGGCGTCGGGGTTGTGGACCATCCC
>SLSB01000690.1 GCA_007130675.1 Candidatus Hydrogenedentota bacterium
CGGGGATCAAACGCTCCTGACCGATGGTGAACTCCAGCGGTTCGCGTTCGACCGACGTATCGAAAACGGTGCCGTCTTCGAGTTTGCCCGTATAGTGCACACGCACTGTGTCATTTGTTTTCGCTTCTGACATGTCTTTCTCCTTTTGGTTCCAGTTTCCCGTGTTCTCATTCACCCGGATACACAGCACGCGACGCCATTTCTTCGAGGGGCGTCCCTGCAACAGGGTGCGTGCCAACAACCGGTAGTGTTTGAGACATCAGGGGTGCGGGGCATCATCTGCCTGTTTGCAAGCGGGTGTCGTATCAAGCTAAACAAACGCAGAGGAATCCGCGCACACGCCGCTATGTTTTGAGTAGCCCGCCCGGCCTCACGGGGCGAACCGCCGGTGAAACGTCCCATATACTGTCAAAACGCTCACTTGCGCTCTCTTATTGCACCATAACATACTACCGCACCCATCCGAAAGGGCAGCACCGCCGGTGAAGGCCAGCCCTGTCGGTTAGCGTGGCCCCAACCTCACCAGTGCCTATTCCCGGCGATTCGGGAAAGGGCGCCGCACAATTCCTCCCGCGCTCTTGCCGGGGCCTATTGGGCTGTTTATACTCGCTGGCGATGAGTGGAGTAGAGAAAGCAACTTCGGTGCCGCGGGTGTCGGTCATTATTCCTTCACGTGATGGATACCGTGAGGGATGTGTGCCGCGTTTGCTCGAGAGTATCGAAACCCAGACCTTTCGCGATGTTGAGGTCATTGTGGTTCGGGGGGTATCGCCCCAGGGGAAAGCCATCAATCAAGGCGCGCAACAGGCCCGGGGCAACATCCTGCTGATTCTTGATGACGACAGCATCGTGGCCGATGCCACCGTGTTCCAGACGCTCGTGGATGTTCTCGACGCAGACCCCACCATTGGCATGGCAGGCGCCAGCATCGTGGTGCATCCGGATGCCAGCGCCTTCCAGAAGCGTGCGGCGCGCCAGTTCCCGCGTTTCAATACACCGGTGGTGGAGAGCGTCACCGACAGCGATTTCGCCTGTCACGGTTGTTGTGCGATCCCTATCAGCGTATTCAACGCGGTGGGTGGCGAACGAGCGGACATTATCCGCGGTCTTGATCCTGATCTCCGAGAGCGATTGCGGGGCGCGGGATTCCGCGTCGTTCTCGCCCCTAACGCACGGATTTACCACCCCCTGCCGGACGGCTGGCGCCGGCTGCTGCGGGTATTCTTCCGCAACGGCTTCGGCTCGGCCTACACGCGCAAGTTCCATCCCGAACTGGTTTTCGAAACTCACGAATCCCTTGATATGCGCACCTTCCGGCCGCGTTCAAGTCTCGGGTTCCGCGTGCTGCGTTTTCCCCTGCGGCTCTGCAAGGCGCTTCTCGAGGGCCGTTTGATGCGTTTTGCGGCATATTGCACGTACGCATGCGGTTATTGCTGGGGTATACTGACCGCGAAGGAGACCGCCCTTGAGCGCGGGTAACCCGATAAAGAACGCCCTGAAGCGCGGGACGAAGTTCTGTGCGGCCACGGTGGGGAATTTTGTCTCCGCGCGAGCGGGCTGCGCACGCATTCTCACCTACCACAGCATTGGCTACCGCAATCACGAGATGAACGTGACCCCCGAGAATTTCCGGGCACAGATGGATTGGCTTGCCAAGAACCGCCCCGTCATCACACTCGCTGAAGCCGCCGAGGGGACCGAGGGGGTTGCTGTAACCTTCGACGACGGATACCGGGACAACTGGATCAACGCCGCGCCCATCTTGCAGCGTTTGTCTATCCCGGCCACCATATTCATTGTCGCCGGCGGGATGGGCAAGATGCTTCCCCACGATGACGACCCCCTTACCGGTGCGCTCATGACATGGGATGAGATTATGCGGGTTCAGGAATCGGGCATCGAGATCGGCGCGCATTCGCTGACGCATGCCCGCCTATCAGAACTCGGAGAAGACGCTCAGCGCCGCGAAATCGGAAAGTGCGCCCGGGTCATCAGAAAAAAACTCGGCCAAGCGCCGAGAGCGTTCGCCTACCCATACGGCTCGATCCTGGATTACAACGAGTTGTCCAAACTGCTGCTCGATGAGTTCGGTTTTTCCATCGCGGTGACGAACCGTTATGGCGTCAATTACCCCGGGTGCGACCCCCTCGAGCTCCGGCGCATTTGTATCGACTCGACGGATACGTTTGACAGTTTTCAGGATAAGGTGACGGGCCGCCTCGACCCACTGAAGATCTTTGACACCACGCCCGCTGCTTACGCGCGGCGGTGTCTGAACAGACTGCTCCGCACGCAGTAAACACGCGCGCCCGCATGCGATGCGTTCAGGCGGCAGGCGCTACACGGTGCAGGCCTACTCGTCCCCAACGCCTCCCGGAGGACGGTAGATACCCCACGGCAGAGTGCGCTGGATACTCAATAAGCGGTTTATAATATCCTGCGCGAACTCTTTCTTTAAGATGAAATTCGACGTTTGAGCCTGTTCGGGCATTCTGGTAATGGGTCTGAAGTGATTCATCAGAGAACTCTCCCCTGTCAACCTGCTTATAGTGTCGAGTGTCCAAATTTGCCGAAGAGAAACTCGGCTGAAGAGTCGAAATAGAAGAGAAACTGTTCGAGTTTCACTTGCAACACCGTTTGTTGCGCTGGCTCGGGCTTCCGCGAAACAGGCTTTACGTGCTTCATTCGCTGTCATCCTCTCCTGATATCACTGCCATCCTCAGAGCGATTGGCATGACCGGCCACTGTCTTAACCATGGAAACGCCCCCCTTATGCCGCGCCATATCGCCGCAACGGAGCGCCCAAGGCCAGACTTCATCCCTGTGCGTTTTTCTACCGAGGTTTCAACCCCCAGCTTCGTCTTAACGGTACACAAAATCGCAAGAAAACGCAACTCCGGAATCCGAATTCCCAGAGCCGCACCTCAGGCATCAGGCAAGACGCCTCATGCGCGGTTATACATAGTGGGCGCTGAGTTTCGCCGCGTTAAGCACGGTCGGCACATCATCAAGCGCCACACGTTTCGATGTGCACGTTACGCAGATGGTCTTGATGCGGCAATTAACTGGGAATGACACCAATTGGCTGCCGGCACGGATTCGTTTACTTGCGGATTTGGACAGCTTTCGCGCGGTATGGCGGGCACTTACGCGTCGTCAGTGCGGACGCGCTTGCCGCTACCCCCCTTGGGTTCAGGCGGGCGGCGATGCACACGTGCTCAGGAACTGGC
>SLSB01000197.1 GCA_007130675.1 Candidatus Hydrogenedentota bacterium
ACTACAAAGGCAACCACAAACGGCAGCATCAACACAATCAGCATATAATCCGTGAAAATGCGAAACCAGGAGCGGTTGCGTTTCGTGCCCCAGATGGCGTTGAAGGCCGACTCGATCCCGAACATCAGCCCAAACACCGAGAAAAACACAAAAACGATTCCCAGAAACGTACCCATGGCCGGGCTTTGGCCGCTTTCCTCGACCATCTCGAGGATAACTTTGAGCGGCGCCTCGGAAGCACGGGGGATATCTTCATCCTCGGGCCTGGGTACCCCCTCGAGCAACCATCCCAGAGCCGACTCAAGCAAGTCACGAGTGCGATCAACTCGGGCCTCGACCTCTGCCTGCGTTTCGTCGTTCGGTCCGGCGCGCGTGGGATGCCCCGGTTCGGCCCTGGGCGGCACCGCCTCTTCCGGGGTCCTCGGAAGAGATTCGTCGGCAGAGTCTTCCCGAGGTTGGGGCAGCGCCGTTTCCACGGGCGGAGCTGCCTCGGTTTCCTCTACTGCTTCATCAACGGGATCGTCGCGCAACACACCGACCCGTGCCGCATAGTCCTGCACCCGGGCCTCAATCACATCGGTAAGGCTCTGCGCGAGGTCGAATGTCTGAATGATAAAAAACGCGAACGCCAGGAACGGCACGATCGCCAGGATGGTCGCAAATGCCAGGGCTGACGTGCGCAGCCACAGCACATCGCTCATAAGTCCTTTAAATAAAAGGATGGCCACGCGTACGTGCTTGATCACAAAACCGCTGGGCACCTGTTCGCCGGGTTTGCCGATGTGCCACACGTCGTACGTTACGAAACGGTGCCCCCGTTGGAGGGCCTCGACTAACTCTGTCAATAGTTTGTGCATCACTATATGCTACACGGGAAAATGCTGAATACGCAACCGCCGCCTCAGGGTTTAATGCAAACAACAGTCCCGACAGGGCACAAGCGAAACACCGTTTCGGCGTCTTCGGGCCGCATCCGGATACAACCCCGGCTCATGTCCGCGCCGATCGATTCGGGCTCGTTCGTCGGGTGGATGCCGTAGCTGGTGGCACGCCCGTCGGTCCCCAGCCCCATCCACCGCTTCCCGAGCGGATTCTCGGGATCGCCCGCCTTGACCACCCGGCCCCGGTCAAACCAATCGGGGTTCGTGATCTTGTTGGCAATGGTGAATTCGCCCTCGGGCGTCGTGTCAGCGTGGCCAAGTCCAACAGGAAATTGTGCGGCCACTTCGCCATCGAGCTCGATCGTCAGCGTATGTTCGCTCTTGCTCACCGTTATCGTAACCCGCTCAGGTGCATGGTTCATAGCCAGCGCCGAGGGTTCCTCTGTCAGCTCTGCAGCGCGGTGCTCAGGCTCATGGCCGGTATCGCCGCGCAGCTCCGCAGAAGCGGCGCCGCCGGGAGCTGTGTCGACTCGTGTTTCAGAGCTGTATGGCGGAGCATTCACTATCGCGGGCGTCGATTCCTCCGCCGCCCCCTCGACATCATTTGCCCGCGCGCGTTCCGCTGGGGGGCCGTCCGGCACGCTGCCGGGAGAGGCGGGCGAAGCGTCTGCCTGCGCAGGTTCTTCGCGTGTGGACCGGGAATCGCCGGATGCCTGGCCTGCCGGTGAAAGCAACTCCGAAACAATGAACGCAGGCGCTTGGGTGGACCGTTGCCCATTTCCCGAAACCATGGGCAGCGGGCGCATCGTTGCCAGAACCCAGCCAATAGGCGCAAACAGCGGGCCTGGGTCCGGGGGGGTTGTCTCTTCAAGACGGGGCTCCAGAACAGCAGGAACCTCGAGACGGACCCAGTCGCCGGGCCCCCACACGTACGGCCCGGTCTCGAAGGAAAGCACCGCACGGCGAGATGTTCCTTCGTCATGCGGCGGCGTTCCACCAAGCAGCCCGTCTTCGTGATGGGCCGTCTGGTCTTCGAGTGCCCGAGCGGTCACACCATCCCATCCCCGCACATCTCCCCCCCGGAACTCCCGCCGGGCGTCGGGTGCGAACAAGAATACGAGCAAAACCCCCACGAGCAAACCGGCCGCGCCCACGATCGCATATCGTCGCAGCCGCCGCGCTGGCGGCGTATCCCGCGTATTCAAGAGTGACTGTAGATTTGCCGCCAAGGGCAGCGCTCCCGTTTCGCCAGCCTGCTTGAGCTCGTCCTGTGTCAGCGAGATCAGCAATGCGGCCTCTTCCCGGCTCATCGAAGCCGCCGCCCCGCCGACTGCGGCATCCATCATCAAATGCCAGTGAATATCGAGTATCGCCCCGTCCTCGTCCGCGCGCGCGGCAAGCACCTCCCCGCGGATGACCGTGGTTCGCTCCAGGCCTCCGGGAAGGCTCACCGGGAATTCCACAAAGAGACGCGCGCCCATCTCGAACGGCGGATTCGTCCGGACGGACAGGGTCTTGGGCCCCGCGAGGACGACCCACCCCTCCTGCGGCAGGCGCTCTCCCGCAATATCGCCCAGGATCACGTGCCGTCCGGCAACAGGCTCAATGGAGCCGCCCGTTTCCGTCTCGGGCGCTTCCGAGTGCTCTTCAGGGCTCCGTGCCACTGCAGCCGTATCCTTTCACACCGTGCCTCCGCCGCGGCACGGTCTTTCCGCCGTGTCACTCGTGTGGCCATGAGGACCTGATTTACACAGCATGGCAGCTGCGGCGCTTCTGGCCACCTCCATTGTAACTGTACCGCAAAACCGCGAAAAGAGCAGCCAACTTCGGCAATATGGAGCGTCTTGGCCCAAAAACAACGGCTGGAAGCCACCAGCTCCCAGCCTCATCAACGAATGGTCTGTACGTGCAGCTTAGAAAATCGCGTCAAAGAGCCACACGAAGATCGAAATGGGCAGCAACACCCAAAACCAGACTGTTCCCGGATCGGTCAGGTCGAAACTCCAAATCTTCTCTTCCATTTTACTAACCCCTTCCTTTTCTTTGCGCCTGTCCGTTATGAACTGGCACCTTCATGGACCACAGATTTTTACAAGCGCCTCACGGCACCGACTGAACATCCTGCAGTCCCACCCTCCATACTAGCCCCATAAGGGGTTTCTGTCAAGACTCCGAAGCTGTGAAAACAAAGCATATTAGAAAAATACCTTGCATGCATTCTTAGCCGAAATATCTCACCAATTCAGGCGCGCCTGAGCTGGTGACACATGCGCGGACTTTGCGCGCGAGGAAAGTGCCACGCCCTAACTTTGCAGGTCGTCTTTCGAACAGCAAATGC
>SLSB01000684.1 GCA_007130675.1 Candidatus Hydrogenedentota bacterium
AAGGCGCGAACGGGGCCGGCAGGTGCCTGGAAACCGAAAGGGCACCCTTAAGGCAGCCGTGGGTCTTCCAAAACTGGTGAGTGCATAGCGCGCACACCGGCGGCCGCCGAGAGCCCGTGTGAGTTGGCCGGGCGGCAAGTGCTAAACTGACAGACAATTCAACATCAAAAAAAGGCGGCGGTCACCCGCCAAATACACAAACGGCTCTTTCACGCCATGCGCATGCGCAAAGGAGAATCGATCATGAAATGCTGTGTATTGATAACTGCATTGTGCGCGGGGCTTGCGGGAAGCATGTTCGGCGCGGCCGCCGAACCCACCTTCGCGCAACGCATGGGTTGGGGACCCGAAGATCGGGTGGTTATCTTCAACAATGATGACGCGGGCATGTCCCACGGTCAGAACCTCGGCTCGATCCGGAGTTTCGAGGGCGGCGTTTTGAAGTCGTGGACCATCATGATGCCATGCAGCTGGGTCACGGAAATCCGCGATTATCTCGAAGAGAACCCGGACGTCTGCGCCGGCCTGCATATCACCCACACCTCCGAATTCGGCCGATACCGCTGGAGGCCGCTCGTGGGCCGCACAGTAGCCCCGGGACTCTACGACGAAGACGGATACATGTGGCCGAGCGTGGCCGAGGTCGTCGAGCATGCCACCGCCGACGAGGTCGAGGCCGAATTGCGCGCGCAGATCCAGATGGCCGAAGACATGGGCATCGACATCACCCATTACGATACCCACATGGGAACCATGAACGGCTCGCCGGAATTCTTTGAACGCTACGTCAACGTAGCCATAGAAAAGGGCATCCCAATCCGGGTCGCCGTGAACCGGATTGAAGGCGACATCTCTGAAGAACGCCGGGCCCGCATGGAGGAAACGGCGGAACGCCTGTGGGACGCGGGGCTGCCGGTGCTCGATTATCTCCACGTATCCAGCTATGGCTGGGAAAAAGACGAGAAATTGGAACGCTACATCGATCTCATCCGCACCCTGCCTCCGGGCGTGACGGAAGTCATTGTGCACGCCGCTTATCCTACCGAGGACTTCAACCGGATCACGGCCTCGGGGCCCACCCGTTACGGCGATTTACTCGCCATGACAGACCCGCGCCTGAAAGAGGCCATCGAGGAAGAAGGCGTCATCGTCATCTCCTGGCGCGAATTGCACGAAGCCCGCAAAGCCGTCGACGAGTAAGACGCAGCAAAACACACGGGAAGACCGCACAGCACCGCGTCTATCACCAGGCACTCGGGGACGGCCATCAGGCGGCTTTGTTACCAGGGACGTTTCCAGCCTAGATGCGCCGCTCCGGCGCGCCCAACCGTTGCCCCCCTTTTCACACCCGCTGGATTTACAGGGTCCCCGCCGGGTATGGTTGAGGGCCTGACATGTACGAAGATCGCGCCGCGAAAGCGCGGGAAAGCCACAACGAGAAAGGAGAAATGCGCAATGCGTAATGCCATCGCGGTTGTGTTCGTTATGGGAATCCTGGCCGCTGGCGTAGACACGCCCGCTGCCGCCGAGGAAGAAGGCCTGCCCCTGAATATCATGTCCTTCAATATCCGGTTGTCTCCCGCCGCCGACGGCCCGGATTCGTGGGAGTATCGCAAGTTCATGGTGTTGGATATGTTGCATCACTACGACGCGGACATCGTGGCCACGCAGGAAACCATGATTGACCAAGCGGAGTTCATCGACCGCCACATGGATGCGTATCACTGGTTCGGTGTGGGCCGGAACAAGGATGGCGGCAGCGAGCATATGGCCATCTTCTACAAGCCGGAGGTCGTACGCCCCATCGAAAGCGGCAACCTGTGGCTCTCGGAAACACCGGATGTGCCGGGATCGCGCAGTTGGGATTCCAGCCTGCCCCGCATGGTGACGTGGGCCCGGTTTCAATATCTGCCGACGGACACTCAATTCTACGTTTACAACACCCACTTCGATCACCGCGGTTCCAGGGCCCGCGAGGAAAGCGCGCGTCTCATCGCTGAATGGGTCAACGAACGAGCGGCGGACACACCGGTCATCGTGCTCGGCGATTTCAATGCGCGGGGCGAGGACAGCGAGCCATGGCGCATCTTGACCGAGGATGCGGAT
This sequence comes from Candidatus Hydrogenedentota bacterium, assembly GCA_007130675.1. Lineage (GTDB taxonomy): Bacteria > Hydrogenedentota > Hydrogenedentia > Hydrogenedentales > SLHB01 > UBA2224. The sequence goes on from SLSB01000684.1 coordinate 2,107, forward strand.
CTTCTCGACGCTTGGCTGACGGCGGACGAGACCAAGGGCCCCGTCACCACGTGGAGCGCCTTCGGCCCGCCGGATCCCGACAGTGACCGCCGGATAGACTGGATTCTGTACCGCGGTCCGATTCACGCTCATCTTTGCGAGACGGTGCTCTACAATCAGGAGGGCCGCTACCCATCGGACCATTATCCGGTGTTCGCGCGCTTGACGCTTCATCCCTGATTCCACGCAGGGGCGGAAAAGATGACATCGCTGAGGGGTCTACCCGCTTGACGCCGCCCACGATCTGCCGGCGGCGCATCGCAGGCGACTGTGACGATTCAAGCACCCATTGGACGGCGTCGGCGACAACATAGCCGTCGGTGTTCGCGTTCTCGATGACGACGGTGGCTTCGCCTAAGACTCAAATTCACCCGGGGAAATGAAGCCCTTTGTCGCCTTTGCCATCCTCGCCGCCGCCATGAGGTTGCCTTCGTAGGTCGCATCAAGAAACATGGCGCCGTGGTCGGTCCGCCCGGAGAGCGTCGTAATCGAGACAATTCGGTTCCTCTCCCTCTCGACGCCGTTCTCGCGGTCCAGCCACCCCTCACGATAGACGGGGATCCCGTATTCCTCGATAAAGGCTTCGGACACGGCGTCGGCCACGCTCGGCTCGAAGACCCACGCCGTTTCCGTTACGTCATCAAGGGCCGAGCCGTGCTGACCCTGCCGGACGTTGAAATCACCCTTCTTTTCCCAAACCCACGCGTCTTCGTCCTGATAGTGTTTCCCGAGGCGGTGGTAGAACTCGCGCGCAATCCCCCGATCACGTCGCGCCGGCCCGCGTCCGTATCAGTCCTCCGCGACAACCTCGACGCCGTTTAAGACCGGTGGAAGCGCCGAGCCATCGGCGGGCGCGAGTTCGATGTGCAATTCGCCGGTGACGCTGACGCCTGTGAATTCGCGCATCACGCCGCCGTTTGGCGCATCGGCTTCGGCCGCGACGTCGAAATCTTCGAGGACGCGTTCGCCCTGCAGCTCGAGGTTGATCCGCCGCTGACCTGGGGCAACCGAGCCGGGTTCCGCGAACAGTAGGCGCACGGTATAGCGCATCTCGGAATTCGCGCCCTCAGGAA
>SLSB01000610.1 GCA_007130675.1 Candidatus Hydrogenedentota bacterium
AAGCCAATCCGGCGGTGGCCTTTCTCGATAAGGGCGCGCGTCAACCGGTAACCAGCGGCTTCGTTGTCCGAGGCCACACAGTCTGTCTCGACCCCCTCGAGGTAGCGGTCGACAAGCACGATAGGAAACCGCTTGGCCTGAAGCTCTATCACCAACTCGCGCACTTCGCGATCGTGGTTCTCGAGCCAAGCCACCAGCCCGGCCACACCGAAGTTGCCGAGTGTGCGCAGCAGGCGCAACTCGGCGGCCTTCTCCTGTTGCCAATTGTAGGTAACGGTCTGGCGGCCCGATTCGGCCATCTGGCGCATGAATCCGTCATACAGCCCCGTCGAATAACGCGAAAGACCTTTCGGAAAGCTGCCAATGAAGGCCACCGTGCCGGTGTCGGCGGGTCGTATCGCGGAAATCCGCCCGTTCAACGGCGCAACATACGAGCCGCTGCCCCGGCGGCGCACGATAAACCGCTCCCACTCGAGTTCACGCAAAATCTCACGGGCCTGATTGCGGCTTATCCCATGAACCCGGGCAAGTTCGTGCTCGGAAGGCACCCGGCACCCTTCGGCGAGTTCCCCGCTCTCGATCTGCGCCCTGAGCGCCGCCGCAATCTCCGCGCTCGTCGAAAATCTCGCGCCAGAATCGGCGTTTTGTGCGTCTTTGTCCGTCATTGTGCACCATGCAACCAAGTTGTCGGTCAGTTTATATGACATGGCCCAAGTTGTCAATAACTTCTCCATAACCGAGGATTGCCTCCCCCCCAACAGGCAGTTCAAGGGGCTGACACCGTCTTCTGCATAGTCAAACGAAGCAAAACACGGTGTCCCCACCCGATGCGGCCGGAACTGCCTTTTCCAGAATCGACACCGTCGCGTGCAATGGGCCCGTCAGTCTGAGATTGGGCGGGAGCCACGGGTTCAGGCTGTCAGGGTTCCCAAACAAAGCAGATCGAGAGAAGGCATCCGCAGACATCAGAGCCCAATGCGGCAAGATGCCGCGTCTACGTTGCGCGCGCATACGTGTTTTCAGATGAAGTAGACGCGGCATCTTGCCGCGCAGATTACACGGCAGTGCTGAGACGGTTTCCCTGAACGGCGATTCTTGCTATGCTGTCTCCAAAGATTGCTCACTTGCGCACAGTCAACAGGAGGGTGGAAGATGAAAAACGTATCGCGGCGCGGTTTCATAAAAGCGTCGGCCGGCTTGGCCGCAGTGGCCTCGATGGCCGAGGGCGCCGATTCGGCGGCAGCCGAACCCCCAGAGGCCGAGCAGCTACTGGCCGGAGTCGCCGCGCGCGACATCACCCCCCCGCCGGGTCTCCCCATGTGGGGCTACACCGACCGGGAAGGTCCAGCAACGGGCACTCTCGATCCCCTCTTCGCCAAAGCCGTGGTGTTTCGCGCAGGCGCCTCATCGGCGGCAATTGTCACGCTTGACCTCGGCCGCCCCCTGCTGCCGGCCATCGTCGAACGGATTCGCGCGCGCGCCCGAGAGGTGGGTGTGCAAGACACCGCGTTCGTAGCAACCCACACCCACCACGGCCCGGCGCTGGAATCCATTAACCAAGCCCATATCGCGGCCATCGAGAAAGGCGTCTCAGAGGCCATTGCCAAGGCGGCCGGGTCACTCGAGCCCGTGCGCATGAGTCTTGGACGCACACAGGCCGATGTCGCCCACAACCGCCGCATTATCACTCCGGATGGCCGCTGCCTCATGATGTGGCGTAACGAAACAAAGCGCCCGACCGAGCCCATAGACCCCGAGATGACGGTCATCAGACTCGACAAGACCGACAACACCCCGCTGGCCACTTTGGTCAGCTTCGCATGTCACCCCGTGGTGATGGGGCCCTCGAATCTCCAATACTCGGGAGACTTCTGCGGCGAGATGGCGCGCATTGTCAAAAACGAGACCGGCGCCGAGTGCCTCTTCCTGCAGGGCGCCTGCGGAGACATCAACCCGTATCTGGACAAGACGCCCCTGAGCGAGGGCGGCGTGGCAGCCATGCGGGACGTCGGGCGTGAATGCGCCGATGCCGTATTGAGATCTCTAGGACAGGCCAAACCGCTGGCAAACGGTTCGCCAAGCGTGAGTTATTCCGAGCAACCGGTCACAGTAGGCACACGCTTCGATCTCTCCAACGACGACCAAGTGGCCGTCCTCCGGGGCGTATACGGCAATATTTTCGACTTCTTTATGCGCCGGATGACACCCGATCTTGCGGTACCACTCGGCGTGATGACTCTCAACAACGCGCTGGCATTCGCGTTTATGCCAGGTGAGATATTCGTACAGTTTCAACTCGTACTGAAACAAATGTCGCCGGTGCCCAACACCCTGCTGTGCGCGTACGCCAACGATTTCCACGCCTATTTCCCCACCATTCGCGACGCAGCGGCCGGAGGCTACGGCGGTCTTGTGGCCAGCTATGTGGGTGTGGGCGCAGGCGATAGGCTCGTCATGGAAGCCTGTGCCGAAATCGGCCGTCAGACCGGAGCGCTCAAAGACTTCTATGCTCCCGAAGATTTCGTGCTCGCCGATGCCAAAAATGTGTGAGACAGGCGCGATGTGTGCTGGTCATGCACTGCCAACGCATTCGTCAATGATTTCCCACAACTCGCGCAGGCCTTCCTTCGTCTCCGCAGAATAGAGCAAAATGAGGGCGTCTTCATCAATTTCGAGGCCTTCACGGATTTGCGTCAACGCCGGTTTGCGGTCACGCAAACGCAGCTTATCTGCTTTCGTCGCAACGACAAGCACGGGCACCCGGGCCTCATCGAGCATGTCCAACAACGCGCGGTCCGCATCGTTGGGTTTATGACGCGCATCCACGAGGTGTAGCACAAGCCGCAATTGCTCGCGTCCGCAAATGTATTGCGTAATGGATTGCTGCCAGAGCATGCGCTCTTTCTTCGAGACCCGAGCAAACCCGTAGCCAGGCAGATCTACGAAGAAAACCTCGCCGTTGATGTCGAAAAAGTTGATAAGCCGCGTTTTTCCGGGCTTCTTGCTGGTCTTGGCCAAGCCGCGCCGGTTCAGCAGGATATTCAGGAGCGTTGACTTGCCCACGTTCGAGCGTCCGGCGAACGCGATCTCCGGGCGGCTCTCGCGCGGGTATTGCTCCGGCCGCACTGCGCTAGTGACAAATTCCGCCTGGCGGACCTTCATGTCTTCTTCCGCGAGCGGCCGAAGGCCGCTGTCAACGCTTGGTCGATGTGCTC
>SLSB01000444.1 GCA_007130675.1 Candidatus Hydrogenedentota bacterium
ACATTGCTGGCGATTTCCTCGACAAGCACATACTGGGATGTCCCCGCATCCCATTTCATGAGTTCGATGCTTACGGGCTGGTCGGAATTGGTGGCCCAGACGATGGGAACCGTAAGGTCCAGGCCGGGCTGCCAGACTTCGCCGCCGCTGGGCGATATGATGCCGATGTGGCCGTCAACGTTAAGCTGGACCGTCACGGTTCGTGGCGAGTCGATTGCCCCGGGCGCGGAGACGGTTACGGTTCCGGTGTGTGTGCCTGCCGGCAGCAGTGGCGGCGACTGCGTCGGATCCAGGATTCGAACGTGAAGAGGAACGGTTTCTTTCATGTTGACAACACACAGGCTTGACGTGAAAGCCGGCTCGAGCCAGTTCCACGGTGACCCCGCCGCACTTGTGGCGATATCATATTTCATGACACCACCGCCGGTGTTTTCGACAGTCATAAAGACATTCTTCGAGACTTGGTCGAAGCCCAGCTCTACTGGGAGCACTGCGGGCGCCTCTGGCGAAACGGCCAAGACGGACTGCGGGGCAACATTGAGCGTGACGGGGACGAGAAGAGGTGTTGCTGTTGGCTGGTGACTGTCCACCGTAATGGTGCCCAAGTGGTTTGTGCCGGGCGCCAGAGCTGTGGCATCAAAAGATACTGTAAAGGTTTCGCCGCCCGGTTCCGAATACGCGTAGCCTGATGAAGGCGAGACCTTCAGCCACGGCTGGTCGCTCGAGACGGTGAACGCCAAGGCGCCTTTCCCCTTGTTAAAGACTTGGAAGAACTGGTCGGGGGGGTTCTGGCCCCAATTGGACCGCGCCCTGACCGAAGTCGTCGTGACGCCTATTTCAGCGGGCGTCGTGACGGCCAAAACCTGCCAATCGGCCGTGCCTCCGGCATTCACGCCAATAACGAACGGCATGAAATGCCCAGGAGGGCCAAACGAATGCAGCACCAAGTCAGAGATTATTGTGCGCCCCGGCTCGAAATCTTCGTCATCTTCGTAATCTGCGCGGTTCCAGAACGACAGGTCCGGGTGGCTTAAAGATAGATTGTCCGGATCAAAGGGATCGTCGGGATCATACTCGCCAAACATTGGGTTACTCGCAAGAGGCCAGCGCGAATACAGGGGGTCGGGGCCCTGTCCGGCGCGGAATGGTGCGTTTTCGCCCGGGGTAGGCGCACGGTTTCCATACCACGGGTCTCCTCCCGGAGGCTCAGCCTCGATGATAAAGGTGAGATACGGGCTCGAGAAACGTTCTTCAGGCTCAGTGAGCCTTGGATCCTGAATCGAGCTGTACATGTTGCCGTACCAATTCGGGGGTATGTTCGGAAATTGTATGTCATCATCTGCGGCTCCATGCAGCACATGCCAAACGACAAGGCCGCGCCCGGTGCGTGCCCCGCTCGCACCGCCGTACGGGCCTTCGTAGCCGGTGTCGTTGCGGTTCTCGAGAAGAAAATACTCGCCCGGGAACTCAGGGTCGTCCCTCCTGTACCGGTAGAAGTAGTTGCGGTCGGCTTGCAGCAATGCCCGCTGGGGAAAGTGCTCGACATCAATCACATCCGCCCATCCGGCCCACACCTTCAAATACGGCGCAAAGTTGGCAGGGTGCCTGCCGCCGCCTCCGGCCATGAGACAATAGCGGCCCACCATCGCGCTGCTTCCTTCCGCGCCGACGAGATTTGCAAGGTAGGAGTACAAATCTGGAAACCCACAAATCATGTGGCCGTTCTCGTGGCAGAAGGTGCCGAGAGACGGGCTGCTGCCCATATCGGTCATCTGGTAACTGCCTGCGGCATGGGGCCACAGCCCGCGCGACCACCCGGATTCGCAGTGGCCTGCGTAATAGATGTTGGTTACGCTGAAACCCGAGCGGTCGAATCCCTGTGCATCGAGAATTGCGCGCGCGGTGTTCAGCAGCTCGCCCGGTTTCGGGGAGTTTACGGAATCATCGTCGTAGTATGCCTTGGGATGGGGCATGGTGATCCAGGGCGTGACGACATTCGTATAATCCAGCAGCCCGTTGGATTGGATGTAGAAGTATTCGTTGACCGAGCAGGCGTTTCCATAATCGCTGTATCCGGAGGGCTGGTTCAGGAAGCGTGCCACTTCGCCCTGCGAGACGACGCCCGGCTCATCGGGAAAATCCACAAGTATGGTCAAGCCGACAGGCGAACCCATAGATTTCGCTGCTGGCTGTGCGCTCTTGGGCATCCCCATCACGGACGCATACTCGAGGGCGCGGGCCTCCATCAGTTCCTGACCCTCATGGACCCGGTCCACGACCTCATCGAACGGAAGCATGGCAAACGGCTCGGCGGCGCCTGAGGCGATGGCCACTATCTTGTTTATCGTGATGGAGCTCTTCTCGGTGGTCACCACGGGGACGCCGGTCGAGACGAACGACCGACCATCCGCGGACAGCTTGGCATAACACCAGAAGCCTGTCGCTTTGTCTTTTATGACTTGGCGGTTGTCGTCTGCCGTGCGCTCGTACGCGAAGAATTCGTCACCATACAACCGCACGCCGAATGTCGAACCGTCCGGCTGGTGATAGGTGAAGACCTCGTCGCCGAAATACGGCCTGGCCAGAGCAATGGGCGATATTACGACAACGAACAGGAAGAGCAGCGTCACGGCCCGGGCTGTCCAGAGCCCCTGCTTCCCACAATTACAGCCCCCCAGAAAAGAACGCGATTCAAATGTGCTCATGTGAGTCTTTGCCCCTCTCGCTGGTTCTTTGTTTTTGACCTAGCTTTCCGAGTATTATCCCAAAACCCGAACCCCACAATTGCTACGTCACAACGCACCGCACTCACCTTAGCAAACCCCCTGCACCATGTCAACAGTTATCAATGATTTCCGGAGAATCGTCACTTAAGCATTTTTTGGCAAATTCTGGTAGCGTGGGCGTCTCGGCTGTATTCTTGACCGCCGGGGCGACGGTCTTGCAAAACCCGAAGATGGGAGCGAGACGCCTGCGCGCCCCCGGGCGTAAGGAAGCGTGGCGGGAGACCAGCGGCCTTGCGTGATAACCATTACTCTAGAGTCCACGGCGGTCCGTGTTCTCCGGTGTTTTTCCGGAAGAATGGCGCCCGATGATCGGGCTGCACACCTCATGGGACACGATCTTCGCTGTTGCTTCCCCGGCGATTCCGTTTCTGTTCCATTTCGTTTCTTTATCCATGTTCTTGAAAACATGCGGCAAAAAACCGGATAAT
>SLSB01000319.1 GCA_007130675.1 Candidatus Hydrogenedentota bacterium
CCATGATAGATGACCGGCAGATTATGGTCATGACACAGGGCAATCATCGCATTAACGGTGGGCTTGAAATAGGTGCGCCAGTAGTCGGGCGAAAACAACATGTTGCCTGTGTAGGCCACATCGCCCCAGATCACCATGCCGTCGAGCAGTCCCGCGGCCGCTTCAATCTGGGCGCGGCAACAGTCCACATAAAACCTCCCGATACGAAGAATCTGCTCGCCGAAACGTTCGGGATACTCGCCCATCCACATCAACGCGTTCATTTGGCCGATAAGCCGGGTCAGACATTCGGCCGCTTCGATGATGCTGCCATAGACGGCGAAGTTTTTTCGCACGGCCTTCACGGCGTCAATCCACGGCGGAGTGTCTCGCTGGAAACCGTCGCCCACCCCGGCGATCTGGTTGTCGCCGCCGCTGAAATAGCGGCGGGGATCGTCCGCGGCATCGAACACGAGAGACTCCATCTTTTCGATGGTGTCAATTTCGTGGGAGATGAATTCCGGCATGGGCAGGTCGAAGCGTTTGCGCACGGTCAACCCGAACCCAGTCTTCACAATCACTTCCTCGTCCGTTTCCTCGATGGTTTCAAAAGGCTTGATGTGCGGATCCATATTCGGCACGGTAACGATCCAATCAAGGTCGTAGTACTGGTGGGGGGCGGCATCGTTCGGCAGGCCCAGTTCATCGCGCCAGCGCGTCACGAAACTGCCCCAGAAGAACTCGCCCATGGGAACGCGGTCCGGTTCTTCATGGCGCAGGGCCGTGTTCATCCGGGCAACTTTCACAAGGGCATTGTCACTTCGTGCATCTGCGTTCATTGGGAATCTCCTCAGCCGTGCCTACCATTGCGCCGGCATGAATTCGTCCACGTCTTCGCGGGTGATAATGTGCTTGGGCAGGTAGGTGACGGGGTCCAATGTTTCGCCGTTGAACCAGCGCGCCGCCGAGTGTACCGCCAGCGCCCCGTCGCCCTCCGCGGATTGATACGAGATGGCCAGCGCGTCGCCCGCCTTCACCGAGTCCATCCCGGTCTTGCTGTTTCCCGCCGCCACGATGACGATATCGTTCCGCCCGGCGTCCCTGATGGCTTCCAACGCGCCGGTCATAGAGAAGCCATCGCCGGCCAGCACCAATCCGTTCAGTCGCTCGCCGAATCTGGTAATCCACGCCGAAACCAGTTGCATGGTAGCTTCCGCCTCGAGATTCGCGGTGTCCATGGCAAGCATTTCCATCTCGGGCGCATACTCGAGCAACTCGGTAATGGGCGCAAAAGTGCGCGAGAAGAAACACGAACTCCCGGGCATGTGCCGGACGATAGCGTACCCGCCTCTCTTGTCCAGCGCATCGGCAAAATGCCGCGCGAGCATCCTGAACTGCCCCCAGTCGTCCGGGCCGGTCCATGCGATACAGTACTTCATGGCTGCATCGCATGGGATGGTGTTCGAGGTAATGCACGGAATGCCCGCCGCGTGGATGCGCCGCAGCAGTGGGGTGCATGCCGTCGCATCCACCGGCGCGAAGATAATCATGTCGGGCCTCTCATTGATGGCCTGGTCTGTCTGCTGCGCCTGCAAGTCCATGTTCCAGTTGCCGTTGAAGATCTTGATGTTCATTTCGTAGGCGTTGGCAATAACCGTGAACCCCCTCACATAGGCCGTCCAGTAGGGATGGTCGCCCGCTTTCAGCAGCACCACCCGCTTGCCTCTGGGCCCGTCGCCGGGCGAAACCGGCATGGGTTCCTTGTCCACCTTCCATCCGGCATACTCAATATCCCACCAGTGGCCCTTGTCCGTTTCCGGCAACGCGCTGGGGTCTTCAGGCCGTTCCGGAATCACCGGCGGTTCCGGGTTCGGCAGAAGGTACGGTTGCCCATCCGTGCCGCGCAGTGCGAAGACATCCGGCCCCCGTGCGGCGGCAGTGGTGGCGCCTCCCTCTGTAGAAACAACCTGGACGCGCACAGTGGTGTATCGAAAATACATGGCGGTAATCGCCACAATGGCAACAATCGCCACCAGGGTCGCGCATACCAGCGGAAACCGGTCCTTACGGTCCATGTCAGAAACTCCCGTGTCAGGTTCAGGCACCGTATTCCCCTCGAAAACAGTGCCATGTTCTACTTCCCGGAGCAAGTCGGGCCGCTGTCCCTTCAGCAGGTCGTGCTGATGAATCGCATAGGCTTCATAGAGTACCACGAGCGCGAGTATCAGTCCGTTCACGAATATCTGCACCTCGAAGCCCAGCCCGTAGCAGCCGATCCCGTTGAACAGCGTGGTCAGCATCAGCACGGCGACGTAGGACTTGAGCACGCTGCCCTTGCCGCCCGTCATGACCGTTCCGCCGATGATGACCGCTGCCAGCACGGTCATCAATGTGCGCGTGCCCAGCACGGCGGCCGAGGTCATGGAACTCAGGCTGGCGGCGAACAGTGCGCCGCCGGCCGCCGCCATGAGACTGCACAACACGAACCCGGCCATGAGGTAACGGTCGCGGTTCAACCCCGCAAGCCACGCCGCCTCCGGATTGCCGCCCACCAGGTACAGGGCGCGTCCATGGGGCGTGCAGTGCAATAGAAACGAGGCGAGAAGCACCAGTGCAAAGGTGATGATGAACATGGGCGAGAGCAGCGGCGCCACGGGCGTTTCCAGCCAGTCCGCGAAACGGAAATCGTCCACGAATTTCGAGCCGCCGCCGCTGTACAGGTGCATGAGGCCTGTCACGATGATCATCGCGCCCAAAGTCACGATAAACGAGTTGATCCGCGCCTTCACTACCAGGAACCCGTTCACGAGACCGATCGCCGCGCCCGCGGCCAGCGCCACGGCCATGGAACCCGCCCAACCCAACTGCGGCTGCAGCCCGACCGCCAGCATGCCCGAAAGCATGACCACCGCCCCGATGGACAAGTCCAACTGCCCGAGGATAAGGATCAGCGTGAAACCGATGGCGGTGATTCCGTTCAGACTCGATGCCTTGAGGATGGTGGTCACGTTGTGAAGAGACAAGAAATTCGGGGCCGACACCGCCAGCACCGAAAACAACCCCACCAGCATGGCCAACGCGCGGTGTTCGTTGAGCAAGCGGGTCACATGAGCGTACTCGAGCCGCGGCCTACGCATAGTCTTTGCCTTGCGCGCGGATGTGGTATTGCTGGAGGCCCACCGCGGCGATAAACACCACACCCGTGACAATGTTCTGGCGAAACGCCGTAATGCC
>SLSB01000167.1 GCA_007130675.1 Candidatus Hydrogenedentota bacterium
CCCCCCTATATGATGAGCACGTACGAAGTGGCGGCAAGATCGTGGATTTCAGCGGTTGGGCGCTGCCCGTGCAGGTTGCAGGCATTCTCGATGAACACCAGCATACCCGCACCAAGGCTTCTATATTCGATTGCTCGCACATGGGCGAGTTCCGTGTAGAGGGCCGACAGGGAATCGAGGCCTATAACGCCTTGGTCACCACCGATGTTTTCAAACTCAAGCTGGGCCGCGCGCGATACGGGTTCATGCTTAATGACGACGGCGGCGTTATTGACGACCTCATCACCATGCGCCCCGCCGAGGACGAATTGTTCGTCGTCACCAACGCAGGGCCGCTCGAGAAGGTCTCGACTTTGTTGACGGCATGCGTGCCCGGTCTGAAAGACATCTCGGCGGAAACGGCCAAGATCGATGTCCAAGGGCCGCTTTCGCGGGATATTCTCACCGGCATTGGCATTGATGTTGCGGCCGAACTTCGCTATTTTGGCTTGGGCCGCACCGTATGGGATGGACACCCGGTCCTGCTGTCGCGCACCGGCTACACCGGCGAACTGGGCTACGAGCTCTATCTGCCCAATGGGGCAGCCGTGCCGCTCTGGCAGGCGCTGCTCGAACACGCGGAGGTGGCGCCTGCGGGTCTCGGCGCGCGCGACACGCTCCGCCTCGAGATGGGCTATCTGCTCTCGGGACAGGACCTGGATGCGACCCGCACTCCCCTCGAGGCGGGTCAGGAGTTTTTTGTGGATTGGGATGCGGACTTCACCGGGCGCGCGGCACTCGAGAGACAGCGCGACAGCGGTGGATTTCATGTGTTGACGCCGGTGCGCACTGCCTCGCGCCAGGCGCCGCGACACGGATTCGAGGTATACAATGGCGATGACGTCGTGGGAACGGTCACCAGCGGGACCTATGGCCCTTCCGTCGGTCACGGCATCGGGCTGGCCTACCTCGCGCCCCAATACGCCAATCCGGGGCAGGCCTTGGCCGCGGGGCCGCGCCGCATCGCTATCGAGGTTACGGAACTTCCGTTCTACAAGGCTGGAACGTGCAGAGGTTAAGGAGGTCGGATCATGAAATTTCCAGAAGGGCTCAAGTACACGCGCGAACATGAATGGATACGCGATGACGGCGGCGACACCTACACCGTCGGCATCACCGAACACGCCAGCGAACAATTGGGCGATATCACCTACGTCGAGTTGCCGGAAGTGGGTATGCAGCTCGACCAGGCACAGCCCGCGGGGGCGCTCGAGTCGGTGAAAGCCGCCAGCGACATCTATGCACCCATCGGCGGTGAGGTCAGCGAGATAAACGAAGAACTCGAGAGCCGTCCCGAACTGGTGAATCAAAGTCCGTATGACGAAGGTTGGTTCTTCAAGATCTCCGACGGCAATCTACGCGAGTTCGACGAGCTCATGGATACCAAGGAATACAGCCGCTTTGTCGAGGAACTGGACGCATGAGTTTTGTGCCAACCACCGAAACCGAACAGCGCGAGATGCTCGAGGCAATCGGTATCACGAATACCGAAGAGTTGCTCCTGAGTATTCCCGAAGAGTTGCGTCTGAAAGCGTGGGCGGTGCCCGAGGGGCAATCCGAGATGGCCGTTCGCGCAAAACTCGCCCAACTCGCCGCACGCAACAATGGCGGCCATGTGTGCTTCCTGGGCGGCGGGTATTACGATCACTTCGTGCCCGCGGCGGTGGACGCACTCACTTCGAGGGGCGAATTCCTAACGGCCTACACGCCGTATCAGCCCGAAGCCGCCCAAGGCACGCTCCAGAGCATCTACGAGTACCAGTCGGCTATCTGCCGCTTGACGGAGATGGAGTTCGCCAACGCCTCGCTGTACGACGGCGGCACGGCGGTGTTCGAGGCCGCGGCCATGGCCGTCCGGCTTACCCGCCGCGAGCGCATTGTCTGTCACGACTCGCTCAACCCGTTCCACCGCGAAATCCTTGCGACGCACACGGCCAATCTCGGGCTCGATGTGGCAGAGGGAGACGACCCGGCGGATGCGGCCTGCGTGATTGTGCAGAATCCATCGTTTCTGGGCGATATTCGTGATTTTTCGGCGCTTTCCGAACGGTGTCACGAAGCTGGTGCGCTATTGATCCTCTCGTTTTATCCCTTGTCGCTGGGACTGCTCAAGACGCCCGGCGCGATGGGGGCCGATATCGCGATTGCTGAAGGCCAGAGCCTTGGCGTGCCGCTCGGGTTTGGCGGGCCGTATCTGGGCATTCTCGCGACGCGTAAGAAGCACCTGCGCCGCATGCCCGGCCGCCTGGCCGCCGCAACCACCGATGCCGAAGGCCGCCGCGGGTTCGTGCTCACGCTTCAAGCGCGCGAGCAGCACATCCGCCGCGAGAAGGCCATGTCGAACATCTGCTCGAACGAGGCACTCATTGCCTTGCGCGCGCTGGTGTATCTCTGTCTGGCGGGCAAGGAAGGGTTACGCGAAGCGGCCATTCAGTGCCATGCCAAGGCCGAGTACCTCAAGCAGCGGCTGGATTTCGCCGAAGTGCTCAATGCGCACCCCACGTTCAACGAATTTGCCGTGCGTCTGCCCCGCAACGCCGAGGAGGTCTGCGCCGCGCTGGCCCGGCAGGGATTCGCCGCCGGACTGCCCTTGCACGCTGTCGGGCAGGGTGCCGAGACCGACCTGCTTATTGCGGTTACCGAAAAACGGACACGCGCCGAACTGGACGCCTTCGCCGACGCTCTGGCCGCTGCGTGTCAGTGACGGCCACGGAAACGGAGTTCTTGCATGGAATTGATATTCGAGAAATCACGCGAAGGCCGTAGAGCCATGACGTTTGACGCGCTCGACGTCCCCGAGGCGGCGTTGCCGCCCGAGTTGTGCCGGGATACCCCCGCCGCGCTGCCCGAGGTGAGCGAACTGGATGTGGTCAGGCACTTCTCACGGTTATCGCAGCGCAATTTCGGCATCGACACCCACTTCTATCCGCTCGGGTCGTGCACCATGAAATACAACCCGAAGATGGCCGACGCAACCGCGGCCCATCCCGGGTTTGCGGCCCTGCACCCGCATCTGGCCTCGACGCCTGCCACATGGCCCGAATGCCAGGGCGCGTTCGAACTGATTTTCGAGCTCGAACGCCTTTTGGCGGAAATCGCGGGGATGCGTCAGGTCAGTCTCCAGCCCATCGCGGGCGCCCACGGCGAACTGGCGGGCACGCTGATGATTGCCGC
>SLSB01000378.1 GCA_007130675.1 Candidatus Hydrogenedentota bacterium
CGGTCCAGCGTCACCGATACCGACGCATCGAGTCCGTTGACCTTGATCACCTCGTCGGCAAAACGCTTCATGCGCTCGAGCTTCGGCATCGTCCGGCTCATCAGCCGAAACTCGCTGTTCTTGAGCGACGGCGTCGCCAGAATGTCCATCATCAGCGTCTTGCAAAAGACAATGCTCCCCGCTCCAATCATCGCGATCCGTGGCATGACATCTCCCTCCCGTGTGTTAAACTCTCGCTGCGGCACGGTCTCCTGACCCAGCCGCTCTTACGACCGAAGGTCTCCACCTCACCATTCCCCGCTGCGGCGTGGTCTCCCGACCAAGCCGCTCTTACGACCGAAGGTCTCCACCTCACCATTCGATATCCGAGATTATCACATCAGCGCTCAGATCGTTCCCGTTGCCGTAATACCGCGCCGACGAAAACCGCCAGTCCTCGGGATACCGAACAAGACCTTTCCTCACCGGGTTCCCGTGGACATAGTCGAGTTTCTCACGCCAGAACTCCTCCGACCTAATGGCAACCGGATGCCGTGTGGATTGCCAGAATCGGCGCTTACGATCCTCGCCGGCCGCATCGCGAAAGGCATCAGCAAACACATTTGCTTGATTGGCGCTGCAGTAGTCAGCCAAAGCACGGCCCGTGAAGCGCCTGAATCCATCGAGCACCCCCGCGAGACGTTCAGGCTCGTGGTCGCGATCGAACACGATTGCGTGCATGTGCGTAGGCATGATGACGTAAGCATTCACGCGCAGACCCTTGTTCTTATGACAGAAAACGAGACTGTCAGCGATGAGTCGGCACGGTCGCTCACTTACGAACACGGGCAGCCATGACACCACGCTGTAGGTCACGAAGTAGACCGATGCGTCTTCGTGGATCCGGTATGTTTCCATGGGTGGTTACGTTAGCGAAAAGTACTGGCGAAAGTACAGAAGATCTGGAGACCTTCGGTCGGCGGAGTGTCGCGGTCAGGAAACCGCGACACAGCAGGGCGCCCCTCTTACGCCCCCCGCTGCGGCGTGGTCCCCGACCAAGCCGCCCTTACGCCCCCCGCTGCGGCATGGTCTCCCGACCAAGCCGCTCTTACGACCGAAGGTCTCCAGATCTTCAGCGGATGGTCTCCTCGACGGTCTCGGGGCCTTGAGTGAGGCAGTCTTTGTAGAGCTGTTCGTATTGGTCGACGATGCGGTCTTCGCTGAACAGCTCGAGTGCGCGCTGGCGGCCTTTGGCGCCCATTTCGCGGGCCGTGGCCCCGTCTTGGAGTATCTCGACGGCATACCGGGCCATGGTTTCGATATCCCCAACCTCGCACAGATACCCGGTAACGCCATGCTCGATTACTTCGCACACGCCGCCCGAGGCCGTTCCGAGGACGGGCACCCCCGAGAGCATGGCTTCGAGGGGCACCAGCCCGAAGCTTTCGTGCTCGCTGGGCTGAAACACCAAGTCGGCCAGCGGCAGGATGCTCTCGACGGTTTCATTGTTGCCAAGATAGGTGATCTTGTCTGCTATGCCAAGCTGACGGGCCACGCCGGTGGCCGAAATGCGTTCGGGACCGTCCCCGACCATAATGAGCCTTGCGCTTACATGGTCGAGGACCTTGTTGAATGCGCGCACCACATCGGTGACGCGCTTGACCGGCCGGAAATTCGAGATGTGCATGATGATCTTCTCATCATCGTGCGCCAGGCTTTGCCGGCTCGCGCGGTGCGTGTTATTGAAGCGGTCGAGATTGACGAAATTGTGGATGGTGTGAATGGGTTTGGACAATTCGAACGTGGCCTGTGTTTCCTTGGCCAGCCAGTCTGACACCGCGGTAATCCGGCAACTCCGCTCCATGGCGAATTTGGTCAAGTGAAAATACGAGGGGTCGCTGCCCACGAGAGTGATGTCGGTGCCGTGAAGGGTTGTGACAATATGAAAACGCTGTTCTTTGGGAAGCATTTCCCGCGCGATGACGGCGCATGCCGCATAGGGAATAGCATAATGCACATGCCACAGCTCGATATCGTGCTCGCGGGCCACCTCGAACATCTTGGTCGATAGCGCCAAAGTAAACGGCAGATGCCGAAACAGGGGATACGGCACAAGATTCACCGTGTGCGAGAAGACGTTCTCGTAGAATCCCCGCAGACGATACGGCGGCTCGCTCGTCACGAAATGCACGGTATGGCCGCGTTTGGCCAAGGCAATGCCCAGTTCCGTCGCCAGAATGCCACTGCCTCCCGCCGTTCCGTGGCAGGAGATGCCTATTCTCATCCGATCATCTCCAACGTTGGCAGCTTGTCAATCCCCAAGGGGTGCGTCATGTACAGGGGTTCTCCATACGCCACGCCGATCCGGTGGCCCCAATACGCAGCGCGCGTGCGAACGAATCCCCAGAACTCAGGACTCGATACGTAGGTCGGAAAGCCTTCGTACTCGGGATTGAAAAACTGTGACTTATACTGTCCGAGGGCCTCAAGTTTGGCGTCCATGTGGTCCGAAATGTCCATAATGAGTTGGGGCGGCGTCGGATCGCCATAGACCCGGTAAAAGAACCGACGCATGGCGCGGTGCGGTTCGCGCTGGGCGTCCGGGTCCATCTGCGCCAGCCCGGCCATATAGTTGGCGTCGCGGACCAGCTCGTGGGCCGCCTCGTGGTCTGGGTGCCGATCGTTGCTCATCGGGGCAATGAGGATCTTAGGTTTAAATGACCGCAAGAGCGGCACCACCTTGCGCTGTTGTTCCCATGTGTTCGCCACCCGGCCGTCCTTGATTTTGGCCGTTTCGCGACGCACCACCCCCAGAACCTTTGCCGAGGCCTGCGCCTCCTCGGCCCGTTCTTTCGGCGAGCCGCGCGACGCCAGTTCTCCCTCTGTAAGGTCCAATATGCCAACCGCGTAGCCATCCTGAACCATCTTATGGATCAGCCCGCCCATGCCCACTTCCGCATCATCGGGATGCGCACCCACTACAAGAATATCGACCGCGGTCATAGCTCCACCTCGTTAAGTTGGAAAGACTCGGTATCGATTTCGTTGAGCAGGCGCTCTATCAGCTCCCAGCCGTGCTCAAACAGGAACGAGAACACAGTATACACACGTTCCTGCGGTTTGCGCCATGGCATTAACGCCTGCTGGAGCCGTCGCGCTTGCGCCTGAACCGTCGCCACCCGTTCCGCATCACGCCGGACCAACGTTCCCTGGATACGCTCGAA
>SLSB01000462.1 GCA_007130675.1 Candidatus Hydrogenedentota bacterium
TTCACCAGATAGGAGGGTCAGGATCACATTCCTAAACGTTGGCGAAATGACACCTGCTGCTTCAAGGATCATACGCCGTAAGCCGATTCCGGAATTATCCGGAGGGCGGATTGCATCCGCCAGCTATTCATGAGCGGGCCAGGAGCCCCGCTCTCCGTTGCGCGCCGACAGTATGGCCCGGCGGCCCATACTGTGCATCATGTAAATCCTGTCACAGCGTCCTTGCGCACTCGGCCGAGAAACCGGATAATGTCGTAGCGCAAACCACACAACTACCCAGGAACGGGACTCTATGACCCCATCCAATAATCCGGCGTTACAGGCCAGGGTGATTGACGAGATATTGCCCACGATCGAGCGGCCTTCCCGGTATATCGGCACTGAGTTGAACTCGGTCCACAAGAAGGCCGGAGAAATCGACGTGCATATCGCATTGGCGTTTCCGGACCTCTATGATCTGGGCCTCGGGAACCTCGGGCTGCTGATTCTCTATGCCATCTTGAACGAACTGCCGTGGTGCTGGGCCGAGCGGGCCTATGCGCCCGCGCGCGACATGGAAGCGGCGCTGCGCGACCGAAAATGGCCGCTGTTCTCGCACGAATCCAAGACGCCGCTGGGCGAACTCGATGCGATCGGCTTCACCCTGCAATCGGAGCTGACCTATACCAACATCCTGAACATGCTCGAGCTGGCCCAAGTGCCGTTGCGCGCGGAACAGCGGGAAGATGCCGCTCCGCTCGTCTTTGCCGGGGGACCCTGTGTGTTCAATCCCGAACCCCTCGCGCCATTTATGGACTTTTTCGTCATCGGCGACGGGGAAGAGGCGGTGGTCGAGGTGGCACGGGCCTTTCGCGAGACGGCGGGCCAGCCGCGGACGGCGACGCTCGAGGCGCTGGCGCGCATCGAAGGCGTCTATGTGCCGGCGTTGTATCCGATGGACACGCTCGATAATGGCCGCATGGTTGCAGCGTCGGGGGCTGCGCCCATCCGGAAGCGCCTGGTGCGGGATCTCGACGTGGCGAAGTACCCCACGAAACTTGTGGTGCCGTTCACCCAGCAAGTGCACGATCGTGCAGGACTTGAGGTGTTGCGGGGCTGCACCCACGGCTGCCGGTTCTGCCAGGTGGGCATGACGACCCGGCCTGTGCGCGAGCGCACGTTGGACACCCTTGACGCGCTACTCGAGGACATCATTAACGAAACCGGCTACGAAGAGGCCTCGCTGGTGTCTCTGTCCACGTGCGATTATTCCAGAGCGCCCTCGCTGGTAGACCGGGCCGCCGCCCGGGCTTCGGCGTGCGACATGAGCGTGTCTCTGCCATCGCTTCGGCTCGATACGTTTGCCGTCGAGTTGGCCGACAAAGTGGGGGACATCCGCCGGAGCGGGCTGACGTTTGCGCCCGAGGCGGCCACGCCGCGCCTGCGCGCGGTCATCAACAAGTGGATTCCCGATGAAGACCTTATGACTACCGCCGAAGAGGTATTCCGGCGGGGATGGAAACACCTGAAACTCTATTTCATGATCGGTTTGCCCACGGAAACCGATGAGGACGTGCTCGCGATCGTGGATTTGTGTGTGCGGACCCTCGAGCGGGTGCGCGCACTCAACCGGAGCGCGCAAATCAACACCGGCGTCTCGACGTTTGTGCCCAAGCCGTTCACGCCATTCCAATGGGCCGGGCAGATAGGCCTGGAAGAGGTTAGAAGAAAACAATCGCTCCTTCAGGAGGGTTTTGCCCGGCACCGCGCCATCCGTTTCGGCCGCCACCATCCCTATTCTACCTTTATTGAAGGGCTCCTGACCCGGTCCGGCCGAGACGCCGCCGACCTGCTCGAGTCCGCATGGCAGCACGGGGCGCGGTTTGACGGGTGGGACGAATGGCGAAACGATTCCGCCTGGGAACGCGCAATCGACGAGACAGGCTTCTCCGTGGAAGACGCCCTCCGCGCGCGCGATCTTGACGAGCGTCTCCCGTGGGACCATATCGACGTGCTGGTGTCGAAGGGGTGGCTGCAGAAGGAGTGGGAAGCTGCCCTGAAACTCGAGCATTCGCCCGACTGCCGGGGCGGTGAATGCCGCAAGTGCGGTCTCGATGAAACCGAACGCGAGGTCTGCCGCCGCATGTGGATGCGCAGCGCCGAAGCCGAAATCAACGCGCAGCCCGGCGAACCGGCGGGTGAGTCCGAGGCAGGTGAACGACACGAACCACCCGCGGTCCAACGGCTCCGGTTTCGCATTGGGCGGATGGGCGAGGCCCGGCTATTGTCGAATCATGAGCTGATCACGGCATGGGTGCGGGCGTTGCGGCGGGCGAAGTTCCCGTTGTCGTATTCGCAAGGGTTCCACGCCCATCCGAAGGTGACCTTTGCGACAGCGCCCGCGGTGGGCGAAGAATCCGAGTGCGATTATATGGATGTTGTGCTTCGAGCGGCGATGCATCCCAAGCACGCGGTCGAGCGCCTGGGCGCCGTGCTGCCCGCCGGCCTGAAGGTCTTCGCGGCGGATGACGTGCCTCTCAAAGCGCCTGCGCTTATGGCCAGCGTAACCGGATTCTCCTACACCGTGGAGACCACGGTGGCCTGCGCGGTGCTTCAGGCGAGGGCCGAGGCCGTACTCGCCAAGCCGCACATCGAGGTCGAGCGCGAGGGGAAGAAGAACCGCCGGGGCAGCCGGAAGGTCTCGATGGTTGACATCCGACCCATGATCAAGCGCATGGCCGTGAATCCCGGACCCCGTGGCGCGGTGCTTGAGCTCGAACTGTGCCGGGTCAATACACGCGGCGTTCGAATGCGCGAGATCCTTGCTCTGCTCGAGTTGGATCCCGCGTCCGCGCGCATTACCAAACGCGCAACCTACCTCGCCGAAGAGGAATAGGCGCTGCCATTTCCGAAACGCATTCGCGCCCGGGCGGCCTGTCGGCGGCCCACCTACTCTTGGGAGAAGTGCATTTGATGTGGTACAGTTGATCTGTCAGAGCGATGGGGGTGGGTATGCTTACAGGTTTCGTCACATTAGTGATCACCGACGCGATGCTGCTTCTCATCATTCAGCTTGTCGGGACGCTTGTTACCAAGAGGCAGCGTGATTTTCCACTGCATTACGCCGTGTTGTTACTGTTTTTCTGCGTCGTGGCCCACTATGCCGCCACGTCCGTCATGGCGGACGCCATCGAAACCGACCGCGACCGGTGGCTCGTATTGGCCGCGACGTTTGGGTGCGGGCTGCTCCCCATTTATGCGTATGTGACGACCGTATTTCGCCATCCGGCGCTGGAAAGCGCCGTTAAGCGCCTCGATGCGCTGGCGGACGCCCGCAAACTCGAGGCGGAAGGTAAGATCGAGGAAGCCCTTCGCGCATATTGCGCGTTTCTGGAGGTGAATCCCGAGCACCAGAGCGCCTGGTTCGAGGCCGCGCAAATGCTGATCCGCAATGGCGAATTCGCGCTTGCCCGAAATCTGCTGACCAAAATGAAAGACCGCTTTGAAGAAGACGATGCAACTTCCGGCAAGATACAAGAACTCTGGCGCATGCTGCCCCGGCCGACCGCCGTAAGCGCCTCAACAGCGCGCGCGGTTCCAAGCGATCCCGACAAATCTCTCCGCGAGCTCATCGCACTGCGCAAAGAAGGAGTCGTCACCGAAGACGAGTATCAGCGCAGGAAACGCGAGCTGTTTGATCTGTAGCCTTATCTTATCTCCACCTCAGGGGCGCGTAGCCGTTTCTCTGTGATTCTCATTCCCGACCGGAAGTTTCTGTGGTCTGCACACCCGAATGCTAAGTGTATCAAGATTACACAGTGTTGCTTTTTGTACACGCTTGATCGGTCCATTTTGGGAACCCGGTCATTTCGATATGGTCTGCAAGCATGGATATGGCAGGGGATTGCACGAAGTTGCCTTCGGCATGATCGTTGCGAATACCTTGTGGCAAGACGAAAACGGTAATGGCGTACGTACAGTTATGAAGGAGGTGCTTCTCATGTCTGACACCGGATTAAGCACATTCGACAAAACAGTTCAGACGACAAACACATGGTTGCATGAGATCGAGGAAGAGCTTCACCTGGATGACCGTCAGAAGGCGTACCATGCGCTGCGCGGAGTATTGTTGAACCTGCGGGATCGATTGCCCGTGGATGAAGCAATGGATCTTGCCTCGGAACTGCCAATGCTCATTCGCGGCCTGTACTTCGAAGGATACAAAGCGGCGAACAAACCGGTGAAGTATGATGCCAGCGAATTCCTTGTTCATGTGCAGGAAGAACTCGAGTCCGGCAATGTCACCCATTCCCCAAACGAAGTTTTGCATGTTGTATTGGGTGTGATGAAACGCCATATCAGCGACGGGGAAGCGCGTCAGGTGCATGACGCGATGCCGAAGGATATTCAGAAGTTGTGGCCAAACTGACGCGCATTGCTTCGTGCGCCGCTGGCAGCAAGAGCGCGTGTTTGCTGAAAAGCGAGGGTTATAGATGATTACACAGAGTGAACTGGAGACGCTGCTCAAACACGGTACGAAACAAGGGCACTGCATGCTGAGCGTGTATCTGAACGTGGATCAGAAAAATGCCGCCAATTTGAACCGGCAATTTGAATTGCCGTTACGCAAAATGCTGCGCGACATCGAGGGAAGTATCAGCGACTCGCAAGAACGCGAGGATTTGGAAGCAAGTGCCGCGCAGGTGTGTCACTACGTGCGGGATTACCGCCCTGCCGGCCGAACGTTGGCGCTCTTTGCCGATCCAGCGCAAGGTTTTTTCTTGGCTCGAGATTTTCGGATGTCGATCGATAACCAGGCCCGTTGGTTGTCGCGGCCATTCGTTCGGCCTTTTCTAGAAGCGCGCAAAGAACATCCCCGGTATGTAGCAGTCCTTACAGACCGCGCTAAGACGCGCCTATTTACCGTGTTTATGGGTGAGGTGGAAGAAGAGAATGAGCTTGTCGCCGAAGAGGATGTGGAAAAATTCGATGCCTCAGGCAAGGACCAGATGTTGTCGCAGATGCGGTTTCAGCGGAATGCCGACGAGCATGCCAAGCAGCATTTGAACAATGTCGCGAACGCTTTGACGGACATGAGTAAGAACACACAGTTCGACAGGTTGATTCTCGGCGGGACGCCCAAAGCTGTTGCAGAGCTGGAACGGCTTTTGCCGGATGAATTCAAGCACTGCGCGGTGAAGAAGATGACGCTGCCCGTGGAGGCTGATCGGAAAATGCTGCGGGAGGAGACCCTGCGTGTGGGACAAAGCTTCGACCGTGAACACGAGATGACGTTGACGGAGGACTTGTTGACTTTGGCTGCCAAGGGCACTCAGGCGACTACGGGATTGCCGGGCACTGTGAAGGCAACAGCCGAAAGACGCGTACGCACGCTCGTTTATCCGCCGGATTTCTACGTGCCGATGAAGGAATGCCCGGCGGTTCCAGTCAATGGAGAAAGTCACATGGATTTCGCGGCTTTCTTTGAAGTCCCAAGTAAGCCCGATGCGAATGTGCTGGACCTGCTTGTTGAAAGTGCCGCACGCGAGGGTGGCGATGTGGAGGTTTTGCACGGCGAAGCGAGCGACCGGCTTAAACAAGAAGGCGCGGGTATCGGCGCATTCTTGTGGTATTGAGTCGGCGAACGATGTTTCGATACATAACCATACACTCACTGGGTCCATTCGGGATTGTTGCGGTGAAATCCCCGGCGAGACCGGCCGCGGAAGCTGTCGAGACGTCGCCGATTATGGAGAGAAAAGCTACTGTCTCGTTGTGGTTTTGAACCACGTATGAATCGAGGTTTCCGTCTGAGTCATAGTGGCCGGCGCGTTGACCGCATTGTGGTTATGCGCCATCCACCGACCGGCAAGCCACTGCACTCGATACGTACTGTCCTTTCCGTGGTGTGGTCTCGACCGCGCCGGGAAAATACCGCCCGATAATCAGTGTGCCGACGTCAGTCGGCGGCGCCCCCGCTTTTCCCGACTGCTTATCCGGCGATTCGGCTTATCGATTCTGTTTGCCAAAGCTTCCCGGAATGGTCTACATTGCAGCTTCGTCAGCCAGGTAACTGAAGGAGGGGAGCCGATGCCAAGAGTGCGTGTGTTTGCAGGGTGTCTGGTTGGGGTGCTCGCTGCGGTAGCTACAAGTGCTGAGGTCGCGCTGCATCCGCTCTTCTCGGATCACATGGTGCTTCAGCAGGGTCAACGCATCCCCGTATGGGGCAAGGCAAGCCCTGGAGAAACGGTGAGCGTGGCCGTCGGGTCTCGAGAAGCCACCACGCGGGCGGATGGAAACGGCGACTGGATGGTGAGACTGCGCAGAGTGAAAGCGGGCGGACCGTATGAGATGACCGTCACGGGTGACGCCAATACCCTGACGGTGCGCGATGTCCTTGTTGGCGAAGTCTGGGTAGCCTCCGGCCAATCGAATATGCAATGGTCGGTCAGGCAATCGGCCAATCCCGAGGAGGAGATCGCCAACGCAAACTACCCGAATATTCGGCTGTTTCACGTGCCTCGCAAGACCGCTGACAGTCCTGCGGAGACGGTCGAAACACACTGGGTGTTGACGACGCCCGAGACGATCCCGGAGTTTTCGGCAGTGGCCTACTATTTTGGCCGCGAACTTCATGAGCGCTTGGGCGTGCCCGTGGGTTTAATCCACACCTCGTGGGGCGGCACGCCTTCCGAGGCGTGGACCAGTCTCGGCAAGCTCGAGGATACGCCTGAGGCGCGGCCGATCCTCGAACGGTGGGCGGACATCATCGAAAAGTATCCGCAGGCTCTCGATGCGTTCAACAAACGAATGGAAGAATGGAAACAAGCCGCCGAACAGGCCAAAGCCGACGGCGAAAGAGCGCCCGCGCAACCGCGTCCGCCGCTTGGTCCCGACCATCAGCACCGGCCGGCGAATCTTTACAACGCCATGATCGCCCCGCTCATCCCGTATGCCATCAAGGGCGCTATCTGGTACCAGGGCGAGTCCAATGCTTCGCGGGCGTATCAATACCGAACCATTTTCCCTGCGATGATCGAGGATTGGCGCGGGCAGTGGGACCAGGGCAGGTTTCCCTTTCTGTTTGTCCAATTGGCCAACTTCAAAGAGCGGAATACCGAACCTGTTGAGTCGGATTGGGCGGAGCTGCGCGAGGCCCAGTTGATGGCGCTTGATTTGAAGAATACCGGGATGGCGGTGATCATTGATATTGGTGAAGCAGACGACATTCACCCGGGAAACAAGCAGGATGTGGGCAAGCGGCTGGCCTATTGGGCGCTTGCGAACGATTACCGGCAGCGTGTGGCGCCATCTGGGCCGCTTTATGCTTCGTCGAGTTTCCATGGGAACAAGGCCATTGTTCGGTTTGAGCACGTGCACGGTGGCCTAGTGGCCCAGGGAGGCGAACTCAAGGGTTTCGCCATCGCGGGTGAGGACCGCAATTTTGTCTGGGCCAATGCGAGGATTACCCGGTTGAACAGGGTCGAGGTATGGTCCGAACAGGTGCCCCGGCCTGTCGCGGTGCGTTACGGTTGGTCGGACAATCCTGAGTGCAATCTGTACAATAGGGCGGGCCTGCCCGCATCCCCATTCCGGACGGATGACTGGCCGGGCGTGACGATAGCCAACCATTAGCAGGCGGAAAGTTGACAAGAAGCGCTGCCTGGAATCAACGGTTCTATCACAGGAGGTATCTGACGTGAGAACGCGATTGACTGCTATCTGCTTCGCAATTCTTCTGATAAGCGTGCCTGCCAGTGCGGGCGAGAGCGTCCTGATGTCCGAGGAAGGGTTTATTCTTCTGGATGGTGAGCCGCGTCTGCTGATCGGGAGCTACCATTTGCCCGGGGATGACGCATTTCTTCACCGTCTGGCCGAGAACGGTTTCAATTTCGTGCGCGGGCGTGCGGACCAGGAGGTGCTCGATCGAATCGCGGCCGCGGGGATGTATGCATGGATCCCGCTCGGGTACACCCTGGCGCTCGGCGAGGATGACGCCGCCAAGAGCGACAGACTGCGCCAGACGATCGAACAGTTTAAGGACCACCCGGCCCTGGCCGCGTGGGAGGCCCCCGACGAGGCCCTCTGGATGCAGTGGTACAACGCTTTCCAGTGGAATGTCTTCGGGCAGCCCATGCGGATTCTGGCGCTGATCCAGGCTGCGGCTGAGAATGAGGCAGAGACCGTGATCGCGGAGTGGAATGCCAAGCGAGACAGGGCCAGTGACTTCATTGCGCGCGGGTTATGGGCCGAGGGACAAGCCCTGTACGATGAACTCTGGGAGGCGCTGGGCGAGGAGAATCCACACCCCGATAAATCGCTTACGGTGAGCATTGCACGTGCGCACGAACTGGGCGAAGAATTGTCGCGCGGATGGCGATTGGTGCGCAGCATTGACCCCGACACGGTGTTCTGGCAGAACCACGCGCCGCGAAACACCATCGAGGCGCTTCAATGGCATAACCGCGAGGTGCATGCCGCGGGGTGCGACATCTATCCCATGCCATTCAACCGGGGCGTTCTGCATTCGGACTTGCCTAACAGGAGCCTGTCGTGCGTTGGCGAATACACGCAGCGTATGCAGGCGGGCGCTCCGGGCAAGTCCGTGTGGATGGTTCTCCAGGGATTCGGTTGGAAGGATTTGAACGACCCCTTTAACCCGAGGGATGAAGTGGGGGGGCGCCGCCCGACATACGAGGAATCCCGGTTTATGGCTTACAACGCCATTGTGCACGGCGCGCAGGCTGTTCTCTACTGGGGTGTGCACGTGCTGGAACCTGAGGATCAGCTTTGGACCGACCTGCTCAAGGTGAGCCGCGAACTGCGAGCCCTCGAGCCGGGGATCGTCGGGCGGCCGCCCGAGACGCCGCCGGTCTCCGACGGTGATGACACTTATGCCTCGATCGGCGCCGAGGGTCCTGTGCTCATGCTGCGGAAGACCGGTGACGACTGGGTGCTCATTGCTGTAAACGAGTCTTACGCAGGGATCGGCTTTGATGTTTCCCAGTTGCCCGATGAATTGAACGGCAAGTCCCTCTACCGCCTGTACAGTGACGAAGCCGTTGCCGTTCATGATAACGGGTTCCGCGATGGGATCAGGGGCTATGATGTTCATGTGTACGCGACGTCGCGGCGGTTCGAGGCATCGCTGCCGTGATCGCTGTCGCTTAAGCCACGGAACGGTGGCGCCAAGGAGAATGCCAATGCTTGCAACGATTGCCCTTTTGACATGCGCTGAGCGTGCCAGTTAAGGCGCCAAAGGGGAATCGTGCGAACGGGAGGCCGAGTTTTGAGCAGACGTGAAGAGATCCTGGCAAGCGTAACGCACGTGCCATCCCTGCCGGTTTCTGCCGCGGATATCCTGCAGCTTCTCCAGGATCCCAATGTGGGCGTGTCTGAATTGCGGCGCGCGATCGAATTCGACCCGGGGCTCACCTCGAACCTTCTGCATATGGCGAACTCGGCCTATTTCGGCGGGCGCGGCGAGATTGGAAATGTCCGCGAGGCTATCGTGAGGCTTGGGCTGAAGCGCGTGTTTCACGTGGTGATGGCGGCGCTCGTCGCGCCCATGGCGCGGCGCCCGGTTGCAGGGTACGATCTTCCCCCGGACGCGCTGTTAAAACAATCGGTGATGACGGCCATCGGCACCGACAAGATTGCTGAAATCTTCAACGTGGAGCCGCCGGCCTATGCTTTTACTGCTGGACTGCTGCACAGCATTGGCAAGATTGTGTTGGGCACGTTTGTCGAGGTCGATGTTGATGTTATCCTGCAGCTTGCATATCAGGAGGAGCTGCCGTTTCATATTGCCGAGCAACGGGTGCTGGGGATTGGCCATCCTGAGGTAGGCGCGGCGCTGCTCGAACACTGGAATCTTCCCGCGGATATTGTCGCCGCCGTGCGCTGGCACAAAGAGCCGGATGGTCTTGAGGGCGATCGCCTGGTGGTTTACCTTGTCCATTTGGCCGACCACCTGGCCGGGGAGAGTGGGATCGGAGCGGGTCTTGACGGACAGCACTACAGGCCTGCGGAGAGCGCCCTCGAACAGTTTCCACTTACCTCCGAGAAGGCTGAGACGGTCATGCTGAGCACGGTGACGTCGTTTCAAGAACTGGCGCAGCATTTGCCGAGCCGAATGGCGGAATGAGCACGTACGGCGCTTGCTGTCCGGACCGCGGTACCCCTGGATACCTTACGCGCCTGCCAACTCGGGCACGACCATCCACGCCAAGTGCCAACGGACTTCGTCTTGCCGTTCGAGGCAGGCCACGCCGCCTTTTTGAAATGCCAGAACATCCGCGTACTCATCGCCGGTCAGTAGAAGCGATGCCAATTTACCCATGAAAGGCAGATGCCCGACGAGCATAATGTCGGTTTCGGCGTATCTCAATGTC
Organism: Candidatus Hydrogenedentota bacterium; assembly: GCA_007130675.1. GTDB lineage: Bacteria > Hydrogenedentota > Hydrogenedentia > Hydrogenedentales > SLHB01 > UBA2224. The sequence continues at coordinate 10,374 of SLSB01000462.1, forward strand.
TGCCGGACAATTTCCACCGGGTCGTTCGGCGAAAGGTCCTTTCGCTCCTGGAGCGGTTCCCCGGCGTCAACGGCCTCGGCCAACAACTCGGCAGTCTGGCGGGCGCGGGTCTTGCCGCTATGCCCGATTGTCGGGACCGTGATGCCCGCATGGCTCAGCATCCGGCCTACTGCCTCGACCGCGGCCCGGCCCGAAGCCGAGAGGGGCCTGTCCGGGTTTGCCGTTTTTTCCAGAGCGTCGCCGTGTTGCACGAGATAGAGCTTCATGACCTTGCCCTCCTTGCAGGGGTCTGTGAGGAACACAGTGTTCACGCTCCATTATACGCATAACCGGTCCATCGGCATTGTGCGGCCGGCTCCCTTTTCATGAAAAAGCGCCTGACACAAGGCCAGGCGCTTTCGATACGAGAAAAAGAACGGTGCTATTCCTCGCCCTTGTCTTTCTCAGGAAGGAGCCTGCAGAGGAGATCGCCGACGATCGGGATTTCCATATTGGCTTTTTGCGGGCCGCGAACTTTCGAGGTCATCTTGATGTGTTTCATGGGAGTCTCTCCTTTTGGTACTGGAACTCATTGACCTGTTCTTACAACCATACAACCGACGCTTCGAGTTGTTACAGGCGGGGCGCCGACTATCCCACATCGCAGGCTGATCTCAGGCAAGCCACCGCACTCCAAAGTGCACTCCTGTTTATGGTGTGACCTCGACTGCGCCATACCTGCCTCCGGCGGTGCTCGCCAAAATGCCGCCCGACAATCCCGGCGCCGAAACCACTCCGTGGTGACTGCGCACTTACTGATGCTTGACCGGCGAGTAGGAACTATTGCACTTTTCGCCGTCTATGTGGTTTGATGTCGTTCGGAGCGGCCGGGCCGCGAAGATCTGACGACACCATGCGAAAGGATGGCATATGGATCAGGCTATTGCCAGGCACTGTGCAGAGTTGGACCGCTGCAATCAGCGGGGCGGCAGAATGTTGAGCATATTCGATCTTTTGAAGACGGATACGCTTGATTTGGACTTGGCCGCCTACCTGATGGCGCGCATCTCGCGTGGGGCCTCGGTCATGGTTGGGGCGAACCCGGGCGGGGCGGGAAAGACGACGGTAATGTGCGCTTTGCTGAACCTTCTCCCTGCGAATACAACGCTGGCCGCGGCGACCGATGAGGCAATGGTCCGCGTTTCGCAAAGCTCTGCTCCGGAATGCATGTGCCTTATCTGCCACGAAATCGGCCCGGGCCCCTATTTTGCGTATCTTTGGGGCGACGCTTTGCGCCGGTACTGCGCTCTAAGCGACACCGGCTGCCTCTTGGCAACGAACCTGCACGCGGATACCTTCGAGGAGGCACGGTCGCAGGTGTGCGTCGAGAACGGCGTTCCCGAGGCGCATTTCAACGCCTTTAACATACTGGTTTTCCTGCGTCTGTCGGGCGGATGGGCCGCCACTCGCCGCTACGTCGAGACCGTGTACGAATCGGATGGCCGTTCGGCACACCAGCTTACGTATCAACACGGACATGGACTTCAGGCCGCGGACACTCTGCAGGATGATGCGCATTACCGGGCGTGCAGGGGTTTCCTGAAACAACACGCAGATGGCGCCACAAGAACCATCGAGCAGACCCGGCGGCTGGTCGTGAACTTTCTGGCGGAAACAAACGATTGACAGGTGTCTCAGGATAGCACCCATATGAGGACGGTCATGGCAGAAAGTCCAACAGTCGTGTGGTTCCGGCAGGATTTGCGCATCGAGGACAACCCAGCGCTGTGGGAGGCGGTCAAGCGGGGCGGCCCGGTGGTGCCCGTATACGTATGGGCGCCTGAAGAAGAAGGCGCGTGGCCGCCCGGTGCGGCCAGCCGCTATTGGCTGCATCAATCGCTGCAATCTCTCAA
>SLSB01000534.1 GCA_007130675.1 Candidatus Hydrogenedentota bacterium
GTCTGACCCGTCTGACCCGTCTGACCCGTCTGACAGAAAGAGCCGCACCAATCTCGAGCGCCCGGATAGTGCTGATTTGCACATCCGCGTGGCTCAAGGTACGATTTGAACCAGAGGATTCATAAACCGGACCGCCCTTGCCGCGGCAACGAAGAGGACCATGGCGCAAGCCCAGACAAAATGCCCGAAATGCGGGGCGGCGTATCCGCTCGGGCACCAGATGTGCGTCCGGTGCGGCACCCGGCTTCCGGGGTCGCGCGGAGGCGGAACACCGAACGGGGGCATGGCACGCAAGCCCGGTGCGGCCTTTCAGCGGGGCCAGGTGGTCGCCAGCCGGTATACGGTGCTCGATATCATCGGCCGTGGAGGCATGGGCTGCATATACAAGGTGCGCGACAACACTCTCGACGAAGACGTGGCCCTGAAAACGCTGCTTCCCAAGTTCACCAACGACCAGCACGTGGTCGACCGGTTTTTCAACGAAGCCCGCATCGCCCGGCAGCTCTCGCATCCCAACATCATCCGTGTGCATGATATCGGCATGGCGGGCAGCGTGGTGTATATCTCGATGGAGCTGCTCAGAGGCCGTTCCCTGCGCGATTGGCTGGATTCGATCCCCGAAGGGAAGCACATGCCGATCGCTTACGCGTTGCGCGTGCTGATCCAATTGTGTGCCGCACTCGAATTCGCGCACCGCTTCACGGTCCACCGGGACATCAAGCCCGAAAACATCATGATTACGCCTGAAGGCCAGGTGAAACTCATGGATTTCGGCATCTCGAAGCTCAAGTCCGACGTCAATCTCACGTCGGCCCAGATGGTCATGGGCACCCCAAAATACATGTCGCCCGAACAGCTCAAAGACAGCAGCAAGGTGGATGCCCGCTCAGACATCTACGCCCTTGGTGCGGTGCTTTATGAGCTGCTCACGGGCAATGTGCCGGCGGGCTTGGCGCGTCAGCCGTCGCACGTGCGCAGCGAAACGCCGCCATCGCTCGACGCGGTCGTCGAGAAGTGCCTCGCTTTGGATCCGAAAGACCGGTATCAGTCGGTGGGGGCGCTGCGCGAGGAGCTTCAGCGCCTGCTCGACGCCGTAGAACGAAACGCGGGCATCGAGGTCGCGGATTTCAATTTGCCCCCTGTGCCTGCCGTCTCGGAGGGAGGCCTGCTTCGAAAGATCGCCGGGGTGGTGTTGATGGTGCTGGTGCTTGCCGCGGCGGGGTTTTCGGCGTGGCGTCTCGAAGTCATGGCCTCCCGGCAGCAGGACGCCGCGGATACCAATGCGCACGCTCCTCCTCCCGTTGACTATTTCGCGCAGGCATTCGGCGAACTCGAATTGCGGGTAATGCGCGCGCGAGAGACCGCTCTCTCCTCGAGCGAAGTGCAAGCCGCCGCCAATGCGGAGAATGAGACCGGCAACGAGACCGCGAAACATAACGCGACGGCCTATTTTGCCGAGGGTGATGCCTTCTGGGAACGCGCGCAAGCCGTGGCGGCCGAGCGCAACCCCGATGCATTCGAATATGGCTGGCGGGCCCTCGAGTGTTTTCTGGGCCCTGTGATTTGTCCCGAGGGCATGGTGTTCGTTCCGCCGGGAGAAACCGTCGTCGAGCGCGGCACGGACCCTGTGTTTGTCGATGGATTCTTCATGGACCGCTACGAGGTGACCAACGCGCAGTTCCGTGCATTCGCACTCGAGGCGCCCGCTGGATGGCGCCTGCCCGATTACCTGGCAGGAGACGGATTCGACGAGGCATTTCTGGCATCGCCCGTCGTGGGGGTAACGTTCTACGATGCGCTGGCCTATGCGGCATTTACAGCGCCCTCTGCGTGGGCCAAGCGCACGCTGCCGACCGAGGCCCAGTGGGCACGGGCGGCCTACGGCGGTCCACGCGCGCCCCAACCCTATCCTTGGGGCAGGGAATGGGACCCCTCGGCATTCAGCACCGCAGGAGAAAACGACGGGTTTGCCGGCCCGGCGCCGGTTGGGTCGTTCGAGGCCGACCGCTCGCCGTTTGGCTGTTACGATGTGGCGGGCAATGTCATGGAATGGACCCGCAGCGTTTTCGTGACCCCCTATGATCATGCGGAAGCCGCGGCGCCCCTTGAGGAAATCTGGTTTGGAACGCCGCTCGCCGTGCGCGGCGGAAGCTATGCCGATAGAGAGGTTACCCTGACGGAACGGCGGAGCGCCCTGTTCGACGAGGCCAGCCCGGTGCTGGGTTTCCGCTGTGCGCTGCCGTTTCCCGGCACCCTCGAGGCCGTCGATGAGTTGCTGCCCTGATGCGCCCGCAAACGGGGGAAATGCCTGTTTTTCGCGTTTTTTGACCCAAATTCTTCCGTGGTCAATTTGACAGCTCCGGTCGCGAAGGCATACAATACAGGCGTGCTGGCAAAAGAAATCCCAATGACCTCGAAGAGGTTGCCATGAGTGCTGTTTCCTGTCCACATTGCGGCAAAACAGAAATTCGTATGGCCAAGGTGCCGCGCGATGTCGTCGTGATGATGCCCTGTCCCGAGTGCCGTGAACTGGTCGTGCTTTTCCGCGGCAAAGCCATTGCTATCAACCGCGAGGTGCTGCGCAACGGCACGAAAGAACAGCGGCGCAATCACATCGCAGAGATTGTCGAAGAGTTTCTGCCGCCCGAGCTGTTTTCGGGCGAATTCGACTGGGACTCGCTCGAGCAGGGCGCGCCGTTTCCGTTTCCGGGCCGCCGGCCGCGCCGCCCCCGCCCGGCGCCGTTCGAGGAAGACGATGAACCGGAACTGCCCATCTCGGATGAAGAGATGGAACGGTTCCAGCGGTTTGAACTGCATCGTATCGACGAGCCGCGCTATTTCAAACGCTACTTCGGCTGATCCGGCTCCGGTTCCTTATGGGGGCGAAGGGCCCGCGGTCACCTGGAACAGGGCAACGCCGGCGGCGACCGCCACGTTGAGGCTCTCGGCGGCGGGCGCCATGGGAATCCGCACCATCGCGTCGCAGCAGTTCCGCACGGGTCCTCCGATGCCTTTGGTTTCGCTACCCACCACAAGCACGCAGCGCTCGGGCCAGGAAACCTCGAAGACCGACTCGCTTCCTGCGGCATCCAGTCCATAGACCCAGAAACCGTTGTCGCGCAGCACGCGAAGCCCTTCCGGCAATTTCGCCACGGCCACTACGGGTATGTGAAACACCGTGCCTGCGCTCGA
>SLSB01000608.1 GCA_007130675.1 Candidatus Hydrogenedentota bacterium
ATATGGCGACATTGAACTACATTTATTACCAGGAAGAGGACATGTGGGTGGGCTGGCTCGAGGAGTACCCTGATTACCGGACGCAGGGAGCGTCGATCGAGGAATTGGAGGAGAACCTGCGTGATATCCAGCGGGAACTGACCAGCGGCGCCATTCCGAACGTCCGGCAGGTCGGCAAGCTCACGGTCTGATCAAACGCAGAGAATCCGGCGCTCTGACTAGGGGGATTGATGCGCCTTACCGTTCACCGGGGAAGCCGTGAAATCGGGGGGAGCTGTGTCGAGCTTTGCGCGGGGGACACGCGCATCATTCTCGATGTTGGGATGCCGCTGGTCCGGCCGGACGGCGCGCGGTTTACCATGCGGGATTACAGCGGGCTGAGCGGTCCGCAGCTTGTCGAGCACGGGGTGTTACCCCGGATCGAGGGCCTGTACCAATGGGACAGCCCGTCCGTTGCCGGAGTGCTGATCTCGCACGCCCACCAAGACCACCACGGATTCCTCGGATATGTCCACAAAAATGTTCCGGTTCACATGAGCGCAGGCACCCGCACGCTCATGGAGATTTCCGCCGTATTCATGCGCGGCCAGCCGGGCCCGCCCGAAACCACGCAAATTTTCGCATGGCCTTCCACGTTCACGATAGGCGCCTTCAAGGTCACCCCGCACTTGGTGGACCACAGCGCATCGAGCGCATTCGCCTTCGAGGTCGAGGCGGACGGGAAACGTGTTCTCTATTCGGGGGATTTTCGCGAACATGGGTATCTCGGCAAAGCCTTGGATGCCTTGTACGCCACGGTTTGCCCCGGCGTGGACGTCCTGCTGCTGGAGGGCACTGTGTTGGGCCGCGAAACGGAAGGCGCTCAAACAGAAAAGGAACTCTCGGAACAGGCCGCCGACCTCTGCAAGCAGACAGACAAGGCCGTTTTCGTCTTTCAGTCCGGCCAGAACATCAGCCGGGCCGTGTCGTTCTTCAAGGCCGCGCGCTCGAGCGACCGCCTGTTTATCCCCGACATCTACATGGCCCATCTGCTCAGAGAGATAGGTCGTTGCCCCGGTGGAGACAAGCTGCCCTACCCGGGCAAGCCGGGATTCGATATAGTCCGCGTCTGGTTCCCGAGTGGTGTCACTGGCAGATTCATAGAAGCCTATGGCTTTGGCGGGTTGGAAGACTATCAGCGTCACAAGATCTCCCCGCCCGATATGGCAAAAGACCTTGGCAGAGTGATGATGTTTGTCCGGCCGCGGATGGAGAGGCATCTGGAAAACCTTGACAAGAAAGCCTCCCTTGCGGGCAGCATGCTCATCTATTCGCTCTGGCGGGGATATCGAGAGGAACGCTCGACGAGCAGCTTTCTTGAGGCGGCGAAGGCGCTGGGCATCGAAATCAAGGAACTGCACACGAGCGGTCATGCGGACACGCGCGCGCTCCGGCGGATGGTGGACACGCTCGCACCCAGGCGCGTTATCCCGATCCACACTTTCTATCCCGAGGGGTTTCGCGAGATCGGCATCGACACCCGGGCGGTTGAAGACGGTCAGGCGATCGAGGTCTGACCCGCCGGGCTGGGTATACCGATTGCCAAGCCCCCCCGGGCTGAAAGCCGACACAACAGCTCTGATTCAACTACGAAAGACGCAGAATGCGCAAGAATTCTTTCGCGTCATTCGCGGGTTTCGTAGTAGCTCTCCGCTGCGGCACGGTCTCCTGACCGCGCCGCTCTTCCGACCGCAGGTCTCCCATCTCGCACCGCGCCGTTGGCTCCGAAATTGGACAACAAGAGCGCGTGAGCGGCTTGGGACCGCCGACTCTCGCCAAACTTTCGCTTATGCGCCGCAATCTGGTACAGTAGGGTTTCGCAGGCAGAGAAAACCGTTACAGGAGCGAGCCGTATGTCTCAACAGTCACGAACAACCCGAAGAACCTTTCTCAAGAGCGCGGCGGCGGCAGGTGCGGCTGCGGCGTTTCCGGCCATTGTGCCGTCGAGCGTTTTGGCGTCGGCGGGCAATAACGCCCCGAGCAACCGCATCACCCTGGGCCTGATTGGCGCGGGCGGCCGCGGAGTAGGCGTCATGCGCAGCTTCATGGGGCGAGGCGATGTGCAGATGCTGGCGATTTGCGATGTCGACCGGGCGCATCTCGACCCGGTGGTCGACGCGGTGAATGCGCGGCAGAACAGCACGGATTGCGCGGCATACACCGATTTTCGCGAAGTCACGCGCCGCGACGATATCGATGCGGTGTTAATCGGAACGCCCGATCACTGGCACGTCGTCCAGGCGCTCGATGCCGTGCGCAACGGTCAGGACGTGTTCGTCGAGAAACCCATGGCCTACTCGATCTATGAAGGCCGGGTGTTGAGCGACGCGGTGGCCCAGGAAGGCCGTATCTTGCAGACGGGTAGCCAGCAGCGCTCGGATGCGCGTTTCCGCCAAGCCTGTGAACTGGTGCGTAACGGACGTATCGGCCGCCTCCACACCATCAACGCGGGCATCCCGGGCAACAACCGGACCTGCGAGCCCACCTGGGAACCGCAACCCGTGCCCGAAGGCTTCGACTACGACATGTGGCTCGGCCCCGCCCCCTGGGCCGAATACCATGAACAGCGCTGCCACTACACCTTCCGGTTCATTCTCGATTATTCGGGCGGACAAGTCACCAATTTCGGCGCGCACAACCTCGATATTGCCCAGTGGGCGATCGGTATGGACGACTCGGGTCCAATTGAAATCTCAGGGAATGGCGAGTTTCTTCCATCCGGGCTGTTCACCACCGCCACCAAGGTGTATTTCGAGTGCGTCTACGAAAACGGCGTGCGTCTGACCTGCCGCACCGGCCGGTTCGGCACCTATTTCGAGGGGTCCGAAGGCAGCATCTACGTGGACCGCGGACAAATCCGGGCCACTCCCGAGAGCATCCTAGACGAGCCCCTTGGCGAGGGCGATATTCGCCTCTATGAAAGCAACGACCACGTCGGCAATTTCGTCGACTGCATGCGCACCCGCGAACAGCCGATCTGCGACGCCGAAGTGGGCCACCGTTCCTCGACCATCTGCAACTTGGGCAACATCGCCATGCTTCTGGGCGCCAATAGGCTCCGCTGGGACCCCCAGAAAGAAGAATTCCCGGACAGTGCCGAAGCCAACGCGCTGGTGAGACCCTCGATGCGCGAACCCTGGACCGTGTA
>SLSB01000326.1 GCA_007130675.1 Candidatus Hydrogenedentota bacterium
GCGGCATTGGCCCCTGCTTCGGCGTAGGAAAGCGATTTGGACGGTATGGACGGTATGGACCCAATGGACTTCTTGCTCTGCTCATCCGGGCCATCACCGCGCTCTACTCCGTGTTCCCTAACCCACGCAGCTACTTCATCCGCTGTGGCGCACCGCCGCGCAACCAGGGACTTCCGCCGCGGGTCGTCCTGCGCCCAGAGCGTCAACCCGCGCTGCCGCAGAAAGTCCTCGTAGTCCAGCCGCAGTTCCTCGAGGCTCGCTTTTGCGACATTCGTCAGCTTGAGTTCCATCTTCTTCGACGTTCCGCTTGCCACGCTTCCTTCGGCGATGTTCTGTACGCCTGACCGCGCCGCTTGCACCATCTGATCATGGGTGCGGCTGCATCGGTCGATGTAACGGTTGCAGAAGCGGACTGTTACATCATAAACCAACTGCGCGACCTGAAAGCTCTTGAGTTTCCGATACCCTCCGTGCTTCGGAATGACCGAATTCCGGTGCTTGCCTGATTCGTTGTCCATTCTTGCCCTCGCCGCTCCCCACAGCCCGCGCCAGAAACAACTGCAGCAAATTCAATCATAGTAAACCCCGCACGGGGGCGCAAGGACTATAGCCACCCCGTCCAACCTGTCCATTGCCCCATCAAGTCCATTCCCGTTTGGGTAGAACCTGGCTCGCCTGACTCGTATAATGAGCAACGAAAACCAAAACAAAGTGAAAGGAGTCTCCCATGCGGATATTCACAGCCACCATCCTGTTCACGGCGCTGAGCGTGTGCGCCTTTGGAACGCAATTCTCGTTTGACATCCATCCGGATTTGGGCGAAGACACCGGGGTGGACCTGCGCGGGGACAGTCAAGTCTGGTTGCGCACCATGACCACACCGCTCGATCCCGAGCGCCGCGAAGAAACGTACAAGGTCTACACCCACATCTTCGATTTTGAAGGCGAAGAACCTATCACCAAAGGCCCTGGCGGCAGGTTCTCGCACCATCGCGGCCTGTTTATCGGCTGGAACCACACGATGGTGGACGACACCCGCCACGATACCTGGCACATGGGAAACAGCTCGCAGCAGCACATGGTTTGGGATTCCCTTGAACCGGGTGAAGGTAGCGCGACCCAGGTCCAAACCATCGAGTGGCGCGATACCGATGACCAGGCGTTCATCCGCGAGACGCGCACCATCACCGCGCAGCCCGGCCCGGACGGCACCCGCATCTTCGATTTCACCTCGACCCTTGAATCGCTCCGCGGCACCATCGAGCTTCGCGGCGACCTTCATCATGCGGGCATGCAGGTGCGCATGGCCGATGAAGTCACTCAGCACGAAGAGACTACCGAATATATCCTGCCCGAGGGGGCCGAGGAATTGGACAACGACTGGGTCGAAGGCGCGTGGTGGATTGGCTGCAGTCCCGTGGTGCGCGACAAACGTTACTGGCTCATCCACATGACGCCGCAAGACCACCCGACCGGCATTCCCGTGTACTCGATTCGCCGCTATGCGCGGTTCGGCGCGTTCTTCGAGACGGACCTCGAGGAAGGCGAGCCGCTCACCCTGACGTTCCGCGTCTTGTTGTCCGAAACCGAACTTGACCAAGCCCGCTGCCAGGAGCTGTACGACGCCTACTCGCGATAATACAACCGCGGCCGCACTCATCGGCGTGATGAGCGATACCCACGGCAACCGCGCCCTGATGTTTCAGGCTGGCGAAGTTATGAAGCATCTGGGCGCAACCGTGTTTTTTCATCTCGGTGACGACTATCCCGACGCCCAAGAACTCGCAATGTCCGGTCTGGATGTGCGCATGGTGCCCGGGCTGTGGTGCGACGCGTACCGCGACGCCCGGGTGCCTAAACGTATTGTCGAGTACATTCACGGTGTGACCATCGCCGCCGCGCATGCCGCCAAAGACTTGCGCCACACCGAACACGGAGCAGATATCATCATGACCGGTCATACCCATGAACCGGCTATCGAGCCCATCGGGCACTCGCTTTACTTCAATCCCGGCCACCTCAAAGGTCCCCAAAGCCGCGGACAGCGGCCCTCATTCGGCATACTCACACTCTCCGACCACGTCGTCCATGCCGCCATTCACGAGTTGACCGGCAGTATACGTTTCGAAAAGCGCTTTCGCCGGAGGTAGAGCATTGTGAGATTGGTTAGTAGCCATCAAGATGAGAATAACTCACGCGCTTCTGGGGTGGCCTGGGCGTCTCGCCTGAAGTCCGGGGTTCGCAATTCGTCCGAGGGTGCCTGGCGGCGAAAAACTTGGGGACAGTCCCGTCTCGCTCGAACTCACAAAGCAGCGCGGGCGTCGGCACAGGCGTCTCGTCTGTATTCTCATCCGAAGCAGTTACATTAGTCTCGAAGTGAGTGACACCTGACTCCAAAAGAGGAGGGAGTGTTCGATGAGCAGCCAGAATGCGTGCATATATGGTTTCTTTCGTGCTGAGAGGCATGCCAACGGCCGCGGAACGCGAGCCGTGAACACGAGACTGATTTATCTTCTGAGCCTCTTGTTGGTGCTGGCGGTTGCTGTTCCCGCTGTTCGGGCTGGTGCAGCAGTGACCGGGGCCGAAGCGCGTGTACGAAACCTGCTGCTTGTTTCCGGCGCCGGGCAAAACGCCTCCGTGGCCGCGCAACTTCCTGCTGACCTCGTGGTGGAAGCGCGCGACAGCGCAGGCAACGTCGTTGCCAACGCGGCCCTCGCGCTCGAAGTGCGCAAAGGCGGGGGGTGGACGCCAACGCCCTGGGCCGTTACAAATGAAGAAGGCAGGGTCTCAATTCCCTGGTACATGGGACCGCGCCCGGGCGAGCAAGAACTCCGTGCCGCGGCGGGCGCCGCCAGGCTCTTGATCACGGCCACGGCAGAGCCGCTCGAAGCCCGGAAGACAACCTCGGGGCACAGAGACTATGTCGAGTTCATCCCCGGCGAGTTGCCGTTTATCATCAGCGCCCCGCACGGCGGAACACAAAGACCTGATGACATTCCCGACCGCGCATACGGAATTACGTCAAGGGATTTCGCCACCGACGAAATCGCCCACCTTCTCGCCGAGGCCCTGGACGACCTGACCGGCGGCCGGCCTCACTTGGTAGTCGTTCACCTCCATCGAATCAAACTCGACGCAAACCGTCCCATTGAAGAGGCCGCACAGGGGGATCCTTTGGCGCAAAGA
>SLSB01000196.1 GCA_007130675.1 Candidatus Hydrogenedentota bacterium
CCCCAGGAACACAGCCCCATAAGCGGAAGCCCTGTAGGGGCGTCCCGGACCTCAATGAGACAGATTCTCACACCTTCCTTCCAGCTCGCCCTTTCAGGGCTTCCGCATATGGGGCCGTTTTCCTGGGGCGACGCTTCGCTCTGCCCCAGGCTATTCTGGATAGCCCCTTCGGGGCACCACCGAACCGAGAAGGACTCGGGACATGCACGAGCGATTGCCAAATCTTCGGGACGCGGAAGGGTTTTTCAACAGTTCCACCAAGCCCCCCGTGCGCTCTGGGTGTCGGTTTTCAGCGCCAACGGCGCGGCCTATAGCGCAAGCCCGGGGGAAGAAATGCGCTTGCGCGTGACGCCGCCCCGTGATCGTCGGTTCTCCCCTCTCTATGCCGCGCCTCTGTCACGCGTCCGTCGCCGCTCCAGGGTGAGCGGCGGACGGCTCCGACGGGAAAGGGCTTCTGACCTGCCCTGAATCCACACACCACTGCACTTAGACTATGAATCGGGGTGGATATGGCGTTGAGTGTTCGGTTTGCGCCGTTGGGGCGGATTATGCTAAACTGCGCCGATTCCAAATTCACAGGGGTTTCCTGTCTGCGGACAGGTATGGTCAGGGTGCCCGGTCAGTAGATCGGGTTGGCCGCCGGAAACCCCGAGGAGCAACCCAAAAGGGAGTATTGACGATGGCAGCGGTTACTATGAAAGACCTTCTCGAGGCCGGTATCCATTTCGGCCACCAGACCCGCCGTTGGAACCCGAAGATGAAAAAGTACATCTTTGGTGCCCGCAACGGCATCTACATCATTGACTTGCAGAAGACGCTGCGCCAGCTCAATCGCGCGCGGACGTTTGTGCGCGAAACAGTGGCCGCGGGCGGCCACGTGATGTTTGTTGGCACGAAGCGGCAGGCCCAGGAGATTATCCAGCGCGAAGCTGAACGTTGCGGCATGTACTACGTGAACAACCGGTGGCTGGGCGGCACGCTGACCAACTACGAAACCATTCAGGTGAGCATCCGTAATCTTCGCAAGCTCGAGGCGATGGAAGCCAATGGAGAATTGGAGAAATTCAGCAAGAAAGAGGCCGCGCGCCTGCGCAAACAGAAGGCCCGCCTGGCCAAGTACCTCGATGGTTTTAAAGATATGCCGGGGTTGCCTAGCGTGGTCTTTGTGATCGACTCGCGGCGCGAGGATATCGCTGTGAATGAGGCGCGCCGCCTGAATATCCCGTGCATTGGCGTTGTAGACACCAACTGCGACCCCGACACGGTGTCGTTCCCGGTTCCGGGCAATGACGATGCCATCCGTGCGGTAAACCTGTTCTGCTCTGTCATTGCCGATGCGGCAATCGAGGGCCGTGCCCAGAACGAGAAGTACGCCGCGCCGGAGCCGGCACCATCGGCGGACACGAGTGAGGAGAGCGCGGAGGCGGACGCGGCGACGGAGGAAGCGCCTGATGGTGAGGCTGCAGTGGCCACTGCCCAAGGTGAAGCTGGCGGAGCCGACGAACTGGAAGACGAGGCCGATGACGCATAAGGATGGCGCGCCCGGGAGGGCCGTGTGCCGTGAGGCAACTGCATAAAGGAGATACGCATACGATGGGTATTACGGCGAAAGAGGTAAAGGAGCTTCGCGAAGCGACCGGCGCCGGTATGATGGATTGCAAGAAGGCGCTTCAGGAATGCGAAGGCGATTTCGATAAGGCCGCGAATTGGTTGCGCGAGAAGGGCATTGCCTCGGCGGCCAAACGCCAGGACCGCGAAGCCAAGGAAGGCGCGGTGGTTTCGTACATACATATGGGCGGTAAGATCGGGGTGTTGGCGGAGATCAACTGTGAAACGGATTTCGTGGCCCGGGGCGAGCCGTTCCAGCAGTTCTGTAAAGACGTGTGCCTGCAGATTTGTTCGACGGCGCCGCGCTGGGTGCGCCGCGAAGAAGCCTCGCCCGAGGAAGTCGAGGCGGAAAAGGCGATCTACATGGTTCAGGCCCGCGAGTCGGGCAAACCCGAGAACGTGCAGCAGAAGATTTCCGAGGGCAAACTCAACAAGTGGCTCAAGGAAAACAGCCTTCTCGAGCAGGAATTTGTCAAGAATCCCGATGTAACCATCGAAGAATTGATGAAAGAACTCAGCGGCAAGATTGGCGAGAAGATCGATATCCGGCGGTTTGCCCGTTTTCAATTGGGCGAAGCGCTGGGCGCCAGAAAGCCCGCGGCTGACGAAGGGGAGTAAGGGCAGGTGCCATCGCCCGCTTACAAACGCGTTTTGCTCAAACTCAGCGGCCAGGCGCTGCAGCCCCGGCAGGGTCTGGGGATCGATTTTGCGACCTTGGGGGCTTTTTGCGATGAGATCGTCGAGGCGCATGACCTCGGCACTGAGCTGGGGCTTGTAGTCGGCGGGGGCAACATCTACCGGGGCACGCAAGGGGTGCCCGAGGGGCCCGACCGTCCTACGGGCGATTACATCGGCATGCTCGCCACGGTGATCAATGCGTTGGCGATTCAGGCCATGCTCGAGAACAAAGGCGTGATGACGCGGGTCATGACGGCGATCGAGATGCGGGGCGTGGCCGAGCCGTATATTCGCCGCCGCGCGCTGCGCCACCTCGAAAAAGGCCGCGTCGTAATTTTTGGCGCCGGCACCGGCAACCCGTTCTTCACAACCGACACGGCGGCGGCCCTGCGCGCCAATGAGATGGGCGCGGAGATCTTGTTCAAGGCCACAAAGGTGGACGGCGTTTACGATGCGGACCCCGTGAAAGTCCCGTCGGCAACACTGTATCGAGAGCTTTCGTACACCGAGGCGCTCTCGCGCAATCTGCGCGTGATGGATGCCACGGCCATCTCGTTATGCAGGGAAAACGCTCTTCCCATCCTGGTCTTTAATCTCACCAAACCGGGCAGTATTATCAAAGCGTTGCAGGGCAAGCCGATAGGGACTCTCGTGAAAGGAGATTGACACATGCCACATGCGCTGGAAAAAGAAGCCCAGGCCAAAATGGACAAGAGTATCGAGGCCTTCGGCCATGAGTTGTCGAGTATCCGGACAGGTCGTGCGTCTGTCGCACTGTTGGATGCAATCGAGGTCGAGGCCTACGGCGCGAAGATGAAGTTGAATCAGATGGCGAATATTGCCGCGCCCGAGCCGCGCCTGCTGCTGGTTACCCCGTGGGACAAGTCGCAGATCGG
>SLSB01000639.1 GCA_007130675.1 Candidatus Hydrogenedentota bacterium
AGGTAGGGCAGGCAGAAGCTGCCCCTCCTGCTGTGGCGTGGACTTGTCCGAGACACTCTTGTGACCGATAGGTCTCTGACGATTAAGATATGTGTTCCCCTGTAGCGTCCGGCCTTGTGCCGGACGTCTGGCGGATCGGACGTATGGCACAAGACCGGACGCTACATTTCCGCGCCGGATAGCGTGCGTCTACGAGCGATCCGAACGGCCTCTGCGACGCAATCGTCACGCGGAAGAAAAAATTCACAATCCTTCACCAGATAGCGGAGGCAGGTTCATATGCCTGAACGCTGGGAGCGCGGTGGAACGTCAGTGCGGAATTTCCGGTTAACGTTCGATGAAGAAGGGTTGTGTCCAGGCCATGGCGCCTTCGGGTCCGTGACACTCGAACCTCACGTAAGAGTGGATGTCTTCGCTTGAGCATTGGAAAGAGGCTTCGGGTCCGCGGAATGTCTCGGCCATCCTCTGGAAATCGCCGATGGCATCAATGCGGTCCGCATTGGGCGCCACTATGCGGATGGCTTGGTCTTCGAGCTCGATGCGTTCGATGGTCACGCCCGTGCTTGCGTAACAGCGGCCCTTGACCAGCGCCTCAACGACCCCCTCGACCGAGCGTTCGAGCGCCTGCACCACGGTCCAGGCGTTTCCCTCGGTGTGCGTGCCGTGCGTGTCATCGGTGGCGTATCCCCAAACTTCGCGGCCCGCCGAGAGCAGCATGTCCCACCTATCGAGAGCCAGACCGCTGCCCTCGCTCAGGACGCATACGCCGTTGCAGATCTCGATGCCCGCGTAGCCCTGCCACGCCGCCAGCTTCTCTTGCGGGCAATGGTTGAAATGCTCCTCCCAATTCGGATGGCACATAATGGCGAAACCGCCAATCCCACGCACCGCGTCGATGACTTCCTGGCGGTTCTCGACCGGGTCCAGCCGGGCGGGTGCATTTACATGCAAGAGATGAGGACCGTTGGCGGTGATTTCGTAGCCGGGGATCAGAATGATGCCGTTGCTGTTCAGGGTCGCGGGGTCGGTGAGGCAATCGTGGTCGCTGATCATCAAGAAATCGTGACCCAGGGCGGCATAGGCGTTTACGCAGGCCTGCGGGGCGCGCGCGCCGTCGCTGTTGGTGGTGTGCGTGTGGAGGTTCCCCTTTAACCACTGGAAACCGTCGTCGATATACGGGTGGCGAATCCTCAGGCTCACCGCGGCATCTCCTTCGCTTCAGCAAAACACCAGGATGCCGCTTCGCGGCGAAGCGGCGCTTCCCGGTGTTTCAGTATTGGTCTGTTTGGGTTGGGCGTGTTCGAGTCAGCCCTGGGGCGGTTCAGGTTGCTCATCGAGAAGGCTCTCGAGCACCTCGAGCAGCGCGTCGGGGTCCACGCCGTATCCGGCGCAGACCTGCCCGATGGTCTCGAATTGCCCGAGGGCGCAATGGGCGCAGCCGCCGAGATGAAACGCCGCAAACACCTCGCGTACGCGCGGGTGAACCTGCATCGCCTCCTGGATCGACATATCGAGATGAAACGTGCGGGTTGGCTCTTGGTGTTCTGCCGCTGCGGCGGGTTGGGTTTTGTCCGTATCGGCCATAATTCGTCTCCTTTCGTTGGGAGTCAGCCGCCCTGATTCCAGTACTGCTCGAATTCCTCTTTCGAGGAGTCACGGAGCACGTCAGGCCGGTATAGCTTTTTCACGATGGGGTCCTCGACCCGTTCGACTTCTCCGGTTCCGTCAATGTGCGTCACATAGCGCATCACGGTCTGGCTGTCGTCGCACTCGTAATAGATGGTCGCGGAACCCTTGCCAGGAACGGGCTGCGACGCTTTGTAATAGACCATGTCTTCCCCTTGGTTACTGCTTCACTTCATCCAATCCTAACAAAAACCCGATTTGCGGCATTCCTGACGGCTAAGAAATCGCCAACATCCGGTCTATGGAAACCTTGGCCTTCTCGATGATATCACGCGGCAACTCGAGCTGGTATTGGCGCTTCTCGAGGGCCGCCAGCGTGTCTTCCAGGGTAATCAGCGCCATATGCGGGCACTGGTGGCTGCACAGGCGGATCATCTCTTTGTCGGGATTTTCGGCGGCCAGGTTGTCGCCCATGCTGCATTCGGTAAACAACATGAACTGCCGTGCATCCGCATTCTTCACATACTCGGCCATCTTCTTGGTGCTGCCGGTCACATCGACCTTGGCGATCACCTCGGGTTTGCACTCGGGATGCGCAATCGTGACCGCCTCGGGGAATTGCTTTTTCACGGCGTCCACGTCTTCGGGCCCAAACAGCTCGTGCACCTCGCAATGCGCGCGCCAGCCAATCACGGCGGGTTCATCGGGGTCCAGCCCGGCCTCGGCGCCCGGGACCCAGCCTTCAACAAAGCGAAGGCCCAACTCCTTTGCGGTATTGTGTGCGAGAAACTCATCCGGCACGAAAATGACGTGTTTGTGGCCCTTGCCGAGCAGATGGCGGACCACGGCCTCGGCGTTGCCCGACGTGCAGCAGTAATCCGACACCGCCTTGGTCTCGGCGTACGAATTCACGTACGTCACCACCGGCGCGCCGGGAAAACGCTGTTTCAGCCCTTCGATATCGCCTGCGGTGATCCCTTCCGCCAGCGAACAGCCCGCCTCGAGATTCGGAATCAGCACCATGCGGCTGGGGTTGAGGATCTTGGCCGTTTCGGCCATAAATTTCACCCCGCAGAACACGATGATGTCCGCTTCGGATTCCGCTGAAATGCGGGCCAACTGCAGGGAGTCTCCGACATGATCCGGCACGGAGCAATACAACGCCGGCTCCATGTAATTGTGGCCAAGGATGACCGCGTTCATTTCGCGTTTCAGCCGGTTGATTTCGTGCGCCAGCTCCGCTTTCACTTGAATCTCGACATCCGGCACCAGCCGGTGGAGCTTGGTGCGCATGGAATCAAGCAGCTCTTCATATGTCTGCGGCGTTTGAACCGCGGAAGTATTCGGCATTACCTGAGTTTCCTCTTGAGAATTTCGACACTTCGCCGGGGAACACATGCCCGATTTGTCGCGCCGCGCCGTCATATGCACGACCCTATGCTACCACCGCCCGCCATGAGTGATCAAAACGCGCGGGTCCTTCATTGCCCACAGGTACGGCAAAGACCTTCACAGCCGCCAAGCGACGTTTGCAGCAACGAGACTCGGTCAAGAA
>SLSB01000290.1 GCA_007130675.1 Candidatus Hydrogenedentota bacterium
ACGATAGCGATTGCTCCGAACAAACTCGTGGCCAAAATCGCTTCGGATGAGGGCAAACCCGACGGATACCTGAAGATAGCCCCTGAGAACGTTCGCGATTTTCTCCGGCCTCTTCCGCTGGCGAAATTGCCTGGGGCGGGTCCTCGAACGCGCGAAGTGCTTGAGCAACTTGGCATTATGACGATAGGCCGTCTTGCCGACGTTCCGATGCAGGTGCTGGTGGATGCTTTTGGCCCGATGGGGTATGCGCTGCAGCGGGCGGCGCGCGGCGAGTCCACCACACCGGTACAACCGTGTTCGAGGCCCAAATCCATCAGCCGCGAGACCACGTTTGCGGAGGATGTGCTGGATTGGGAGCGTGTCGAGCGTGTTTTGGCGTATTTGGCGGAGCGGTGTACGTATGCGTTGCGCGAAAACGGCATGGAAGCCAAATGCGTGACCCTCAAGGTGCGGTATGGTGATTTTTCCACGTACACGTTTGCCAAGACGCTGTCCGAACCCACTTGTCTCGAACGCGATGTGGGCGCGGCTCTCGATACGCTGTTGCCCAAGGCGCAGCAGCGCCGCGCCCGTGTGCGGCTGGTCGGCGTGGCGCTTACGTCGTTGCGTTATAACCAGCATCAGTTGCAGTTGTTCGGCGGGAAACTGCCCGAGAAATGGGAGCGTGTCATGGAGAGCGTCGACAGCATTCGCGCGCGGCACGGCTTCGAGTTTATGCGGTTTGGCAAATCGATGGAACTCGGCCGCCGGGTCGAGCTTGCCACACCGTCGCTGTCGCGGTAACGAAATCAACGGAGGACGGCGCCGGGCCATTTCAGGTATCCCCCGACGGGGCTGCAACGAAAACCCTGAGTTTCTGGCGCAGGCGCCCGCACCATACGACGTCGTGTGTTACACTGGCTCGAACAGGGCGCCAGGCTGCTCTCGGTGTTGTTTTTCGGAGTGAGAGGCATTTTGAGAACGAGAAGACGGTGGTCCCCACATAGGCTTGTGGCGGGGTTTGCAGCAGCACTCATGCTGTCGGCTGTCCCCGCACCCGCACATGACGTCTCGGCCCCCGGCGGGCTGGCCGAACCGCTGCGTCTCGTCAATCGACAAAGTATCAATCCGTTCAACGTGATCCATGTGCCGCGGCCAAATCCGGGCACGGAGAACGTACCGTTGCGCACCAGTTTTTTCGTCATGGTGGGCACCCAGGATCAAACAGACCGCGTAGACCCGGATTCGGTACGCATTGAACTGCAGGCGGAAGGGGGCGAGGCCTTTCCGATTATCGGACGGGGGCAGAAGTTTCCGGATGGGTTTTCGGGCACGCTTTTTCAAACCAATGACAATCGGTATGGCCCGGCGCTAGCCATTTTTGTGGATTCCGAGACGGCGCTCGAGGCGCAGACCGAATACCGAATCACCGTGACGGCGGAATCGGTTGGCGGCGCGCGGCTTCCGGAAGATGAGCAATCGTGGTCTTTCACCACCGGGCAGGCATCGGCCACGCACGCGCTCGATTTTGCCCTTGATCTTACGACAGGCCCCGATGTCGAGTGGCAGGGCGAGTTTTTCAACGCGCTGGCCAAACCGGCCTTTTCCACCAGCTCGCGGAGCCGTCTGCCGCATTACGATCTGATCGCCGAGGCGCAGCAGGAATTTCCCGAAGCCTGGAATCTCCAGCGCGACGCTTACCTTGGCGGGTTCGAGCACCAACCCAACCCGTTCAAGAACTTTCCGAACATCGTGCGCGAAAAGGAGACCCGCCGCATCACCGCGATGATCCGAGAAGACGAAGTTGTCGTGCTCCATGTCGAGGATTTTTTCGGCCACGAGCAATATGGCATCGAGTCCAACCGGCCTCTCAGCGCGGATTACCACAGAGACGACGAAATCCTCATCGCGGACGGCGTGAACAGCGCCCGTGCGCACGTTATCGCAACGGATGACGCCAGAGGCGTTGTGGAAGTGACGCATTTCGAGGATCCCGAGGAGGGGTGGAAGATCGATTATGTCCGCCCGCTGCCGACAACGGAAGATCCCCATGCCCCGGGGCTGTTTCCGCCTGGCGGCGCCTACCTGCGCAAGTTCAATCCTGTTGGTACGCCCCACTATTACTGGGGCCGCGTGAACCATGAATGGGACATTGTCCATGGCGAGTATGGCCGCCGGGTGATCCCCCGGTTTGCCGATGCCATCGGCTGCCTGGCCATTGACGGCCGGGACGGTACGACAGCCAAAGACTTGGCGCAGCATCACGAGGTCACCCGGCGGATCACAAGCCACCTTATCGAGCGGTACGGCGAGGCCACGCTCGAGTTGCCCTGGGTTATCTTCAACGAGCCCGACCTCTGGACCATCTACTGGCGCAACCGTGACTGGAAAGAGCTGCAGCGGTTCTACGACTATACTTCCGACGCCATTCTCCGGGCGTTCGAGGATCACGGCTATGACTCCGACAAGGTCCAGGTAGGGGGACTCGAACTCGGCGCGATATGGGGCACGCGGCATTTGCAGCTCGATGATTTCCTCATCCATTGCTCGCCCAATGCCGATAGCGAGGATGCATTGACCTTGAACGCAGCTTATGCTGACCCGCGGCTCGACGGGAAACGTTCGAGGCGAGTCGAGCGCCTTTGCGGCGAAAACGACGGCAGGGGAGCGCCCCTTGATTTTCTGTCCGTGCATACCTACGACGCGTCGCACACGGCCGCGGAGAAGCTCATCGCAAGCAAGAAACGGGCGCTCGAGACCGATCCCGGCTATTATAAAACCCTGCGCATCGTCAGCCACGAGACGGTCCCCACCTGGCGCCGCATACTCGATCCCGGCGCCGCGGGGATGTATCTGGGGAACGGTTATTTCACCTCGTGGATGGCGGACTATCAGGGGCGCTTGTTGCAACAAGGGGCCAGGGACGCCCGTTATGCTTACGGCGGAGAGCTGATTCTGATGCACTGGCCGGGCATTGTCCGCAATTTCATGTCGCTGAACGATACGGTTCGGGAAATCCAGCTTGCCGATCGCGCGGAAGTCATTGCGAAGCCGAGCCACCACTTTGTGAACCTGCTCTCGACTTTGCGCGGTTTCTATTATGTGTTTCCTCTCGAGCAAATCGGCGGGCACACGGTGTCAGGATTTGCCTCGAGGACGAAGGACGACCTGCGCATTGTCGTCTATTCGCACCATCA
>SLSB01000677.1 GCA_007130675.1 Candidatus Hydrogenedentota bacterium
CGAGTTCGCCCAGCTCGCGGCGAACGGCGTTGCCCGCGGCTTCGTGCTGCTGGACTTGCGCGGTCAATTCCTGGATCTCGGTCCCGAGCTGCTGGCCCAGATCCGCCATGTCGGCAAGCTGAGCATCGAGACCGGTCAACTCTTGCTCGAGGTCGGCAATCTCAGCGCTTCGGCCCAAGAGCCCGCCGCGGTCGTGGCGCGTCCGGCCCCCTGTAACCGCTCCCGATGATTGAACTACGTCACCGTCAAGTGTCACCAGCCGCGGGTAGTTGCGCTCCTCGCGGGCAATGCGGATAGCGTCATCCAGGGTCTTGACGACCACGGTATCGCGCAGCAGGTATTCGACAGCCGGTCGAATATGCTCGTCGAACTGAACAAACGAGATGGCGTCGCCCACAACACCCGGGCGGCCCTGGAGCGATGCATTGTCCCGTGTATGCGGTCGCAGGATGTCCAACGGCAGAAACGTGACCCGGCCCGCCTGATTGGCCTTTAGAAATTCGATCGCGCCCTTTGCCGCGCCCGCGTGTTTGGCGACCACATTGTTGATATTGCCGCCAAGCGCCGCCTCGATGGCGCGTTCGTGTTCCTTGTCTGTCGAGAGCAGGTCGCCGATGGGACCGATAATATCGGACATCTCGGCGCGCCCTTCGGATTTCGCCCTCATGACAGCCCGAACGCCCGCGGCGAATCCTTCGTAATTGTCGCGCAACTCACGCAACGAGGTGAGGCGGGCATCCAGACTGCTCTTCTTCTCACGCAACCCCTGCCACTGCTGATCGAGCGCGCGCAAGGCGTGCGACTTATCTTCCTGGGTTCGCTGGGCGTCGCCACGTGCGGTCTCGAGCGCCGTAAGGCGCTGCTGTTTTTCGGACTCGTGCGTCCGCTGCGCCTCGAGTTCTTTGAGCAGGTCTTCGCGGCGCTGCTCGATGCGCTGCTGGTTTTCGTAGATGGCCTCGAGTTGCGCCTCAATGTTGGCAATATTGACGCTCAAGGTCTCGAGTTGGGTGGCGGCCTTGGCCCGGGTATTCATCCGTTCGACGGCCTGCGCACGTTTGGCCTCGAGCTGGGCGTCGGCCTCGTTAACCTGCTCCGACAACGCCGTGTGTTCTTGAGCCTTGGTTTCGATGGCGCCCGCGCAGTCCTCGAGTTCACCCTGTGCATTTTCGCGCTCGGTTTGTGCGTCTGTGATGTGCCCGGCCATGGCCTCGGCGCGTTTCTCGAAGTCGATGCTCTCCTGCTCGGCGCGTTTCTCCTGTTCCTCGGAGAACGTCATCTTCTGACGGGTGAGGGCGATCTCGCGCTCGATCTTCTCCATTTCCGAGTCAATTTCGTGCACACCCTCACGGCGGGCCAGCAACACGCGGTCAAGCTCGAGTTTGGCAAGGCCCAATTCCTCGAACCGCGCCTCGAGTTCGGAAATCCGAGCCGAGGCCCCTTCGTATTCATCGCCCGCTTCGGCAAACTGCTTTTTAAGATCGGCAATCTCGCCAGTAAGCGTTTGGAACTTGAGCCATGCCGCGCGAATCTCGACATCGCGTAAGGTCTCGGTCAGTTCGCGGTACCGGATGGCCGCGTTCACCTGGCGTTTCAACGACCGCATCTGGCGCTGCACTTCGGCGATGATATCTTTGAGCCGCAACAGATTGTTTTCGGCCGACTCGAGTTTGCGCATCGCGGCCCGCTTGCGGTTCTTGTATTTGATGATCCCCGCGGCTTCCTCGAACAGGAACCGCCGATCCTCGGGTTTCGAACTCAGGATCAGGTCCATCTTGCCCTGCCCGACCATCGAATACGCGCTGGTGCCGATGCCGGTATCCATGAACAGCTCCTGGATATCTTTCAACCGGCACGCGGTGTTGTTGATGAGGTATTCGCTTTCGCCCGAGCGGTAGAGCCTGCGCGTAATCGCGACCTCGGCATAATCCACCGGCAGCAGCGAATCGGCATTGTCAAACAAAACCGTGACCTCGGCCATGCCCAGCGGGTTGCGGTTTTCGCTGCCGTTGAAAATGACGTCCTGCATGAGCGACCCGCGCAGCTCTTTGGCGCGCTGTTCGCCCAGACACCACTTCAACGCATCGAGAATATTGCTCTTGCCGCAGCCGTTCGGGCCCACAATCACTGTAACCCCCGGCTCGAACCGCACCATGGTGCGGTCGGCAAACGACTTGAATCCGGATAGCTCTAACTGCTTGAAATACATCGCAAACGGAAATCCGTGTGGTTTTGGTCTGTGTTACTGATGATCTTCATCCTCGAGTGAGATGCGCGTAATCGAGCGCGCTGTCCCGGTAGCGTCGTCCGCCTCGACCACGACCCCGCTAAATGCGGACACGCCTTTGGCCACCTTGAACTCGACTGGCATTCCCGTCAGAAACCGGTGCAGCACCGGTTCACGTTCGACGCCGATGACCGAGTCGCGCGGGCCGGTCATGCCCACATCGGTAATATACGCCGTGCCGCCGGGCAACACCCGTTCGTCGGCGGTCTGCACATGTGTATGCGTGCCCAGCACCGCCGTGCACTTGCCATCCAGATGCCACCCCATCGCCACCTTTTCCGAGGTCGCCTCGGCGTGCATATCAACGAGCACCAGCGGCGTCTCCTGGCGAAGCTCTTCGGCGGCCCGTGCGCCCGCCACAAACGGGCAGGCCGTCGGCTCCATATACACCCGCCCGAGCAGGTTGATCACCCCGGCTTTGCGGCCATCCTCGAGCGTGTAGATCGCCGCCCCCCTTCCGGGGACGCCCTCGGCATAGTTCGCGGGGCGCACCACCGTCCTGAACACGTCGATGTGCTTCACGAACTCACGCTTGCGCCACGTATGGTTGCCCATCGTGACGACGTGAATCCCCATGCCCAGAAGCTCGCGGAGAATGGCCGGGGTGATCCCGAGCCCTCCCGCGGCATTTTCGCCGTTTGCCACCACCAAGTCAACCGCATACTGCTTGCGCAAGTGCGGCAGCCAGAGCGCGGCACTTTGCCTGCCCGGGCGTCCTACGATGTCCCCGATGAACAATATGTTCATAACCGTGCGCTGTTTGCGGCAGCCGCGGCCCTAATTGGCCGTCTCGGTTGCACGCGTTTCGCGAATGACCGTGATCCGGACCTGGCCGGGGTAGGTCATTTCCTGCTCGACTTTGCGGGCTACGTCGCGGGCCAATTGGGCGGC
>SLSB01000302.1 GCA_007130675.1 Candidatus Hydrogenedentota bacterium
AGGATGGCGTTCAGTTCGGCGTGGCACACATAGGGATACTTCGTGTCGAGGCCGCTGTCGGCCTCGCGCGCCCACGGCAGCTGGTCGTCACTGCAACCGATCGGAAAACCATTGTAGCCGATCCCCACGATCTTGTTGTTCTTATCGACAATACAGGCGCCTACCTGAGAGTTGGGATCCTTGCTGCGTTGGGCCGACAAAATGGCCAGCCCCATGAAATAGTCGTCCCAACTCAGGTAATCCTTACGCTTCTCGGTCATTTCCGGGTTCCTTGTAATCGCCGCTGGCCCCACACCTCATGGCCGGACGGCGAGTATACCACAGGAGAACCCCGGTATGGCGGGGAAGCAAAGCAACATAAGCCTTTCGGCTTCGAGGGCGTGGTCGTTGTGTGTTCCGGAGCGCCGCTGGCACGGCACAAAACTGCACCTTCGGTCCCAATGAGGTGCCATGGCCTTCCAGGCCATGATCATGGGCAAGATGCCCATGCTACCTCGAGATGCGGAGACCGGCCACAATGATGTCGTGGTCAGAAGTCCTCGACACAGCGCAGGCCTTGCCTTGTCATCGGCACATCGGTATAGATCCGCGCAACGCCTGTCTGATCTTGCAGCGCCATCGGCGCGAGCTGCAATCAGCCCGGGGCAAGGAACGCGCGTGCGCGTGTCGCCGCCCCGGGATCAACCGCTCCATCCCATCCCTCAGCGCTGAAAGCGCGATCCAAGTCCTGGCGCGGCGGAAGGGAATGTAGACCATGCCACAGCGCAGTCATTCGTGCCATGGCCTTCCAGGCCATGATCATGGACAAGATGCCCATGCTACGATCTGGACATGAAATATGGGTGATGCGCTACAGCGGAGAGGTGTGTCCGGCGCGTTTCCGCCTCGCGTTGAGGCTTCTACAGGGCTTTATGCGACCGTCTTCCGCTTGTAGGGCTCGAACTCGCCCCCTTCCGCGATGGGGGCCGCTTTGGCCAGAATGTCCTCGACCTGTTCTTCATCGAGCGGTTCGAAACTTTTCGCGATGGCCAGGTTCTCCCGGAGTTTGTCCATGGTTTCCACACCGCTCACGACGGTTGCGACCGGCATATTCATCGCGTAATGCATGCACTCGCGGGCGGTCAAAATGTTGGCGCTGTTGACGAACTGCCCGGGAGAACCGCCCAGCGATTTCATGCCAATGACCCCAAGATTGCGTTCGAGGGCCTCGGGAAGCACCGATTTCTCGAAGCTGGTCCAGTGGTGGTCCACCGCATTCACCGGCAACTGGAGCGTGTCCCAGTCAAATCCCCGCTCGATCATCTCGAGGTGAAATTCGGGGCGCGAGTGGCCCGTGAAACCGAGATAGCGCACCTTGCCCTCGTCGCGCGCCTTGGTCATCACATCCAGAATGCCCCGCTCATAGATCCATTGGGGTTCGTGGGGCTCCATCACCTGATGCACCTGCCACAGGTCGATACAATCTGTCTGGAGCCTGCGGAGGCTCTCCTCGAGTTGTTCCTGAGCGCCTGTGCCGTCACGCTCTCGTGTATAGGTCTTGGTCATCAGGAACACTTTATCGCGGTAGCCGTCACGCATGGCCTTGCCCATGAGTTCTTCGCTGCGGCCGTTGTTGTACACGTAGGCATTGTCGAGAAAATTGACGCCCTCGTCGATAGCCGTGCGTTGCAGCGCGACCGCCTCGTCATCGGTAAGACTGGTTCTGCCCATATGAGCGCCGCCAAGACACAACAGCGACACCGGTTCGTTGGTCTTGCCCAGCACGCGGTAGGGCATGTCGTTGCGCTTTTCCATGGTCTCAGGCGCCCCTCCCAGCGACGTTATCGCCGCGGCCAAAGCCGAAATCTTGAAGAAATCCCTGCGTCCGAGGCTCATGAGTGTTCCTCCGGGTTCATTATGCGGTTTTGCCGGGGCGATGCTCCGGGCGTATCTGTAACACCCGGCGGCACAGATACCTTCCTGCGCAGACAATGACGTCGTCGCGGTCTCGAGCACGAGTTCAACGAGTTCAAAAGGTGTAGCCGATAGCCAACCCGAGCGCGTTCACACCTGCGTTCTTACTCGCCATACCGCCGTTCGAGATATGATTCAATTTGACAGCGGCGTGCCAGTTGTTTCTGAACTGGTAGCCGACGCCACCTTCCGGCATGAAGTTTACCCTCGAGCTGTTATCGTGGAAGTAATTCGAATGCCAGAGAATGCTGCAACCAGCATCCGCAAACCAGCCGTTATAGGTCTCAGCCCGCAAGTAATACCGTGCGGTGCCTCCTACCGCGACACCATAGACGTTGTCGAACGAGCTCCGGTGTGGTTCGTAATAAAACAACGGATATGCGCGCAGTCCGAATGCGAAACGGCGCGTAGCGGGCATCTCGTATTCGACCGAGAACGTGGCGAACTTGTCGCCTTCCCTGTCCGTCTTGCCAGAATACAGCGCGGAATACCCCTGTGCTTCGAGTCGCCAGCGCCCATTCCGAAACATCTCCCGCAGATCGATGCGGTCCGCCGCGGCAACGTTTCCCAGCCCCGCAAAAAACAGCATCGCAATAATTGCGAAGATACATCTTCTCATCATGGCCATGTCCTTTCGCTCTCCCGCCCCGGCCCTCCCACGGGGCGTTCTCATACAGGAAGCGAGTCTACTGCGCGCGGACAGCGTTGTCAATGCAGACTCAAACGCACACGCCGCAAGAGAGGAATGCAGCAAGCATAAATGCCGCGTCCGCTGTTTTTGTGATGTATATCCGGCATACGGCATACAGGTCTTATCGGTCCTATACCTCCTCGGAGGACTCACGGCGGCTAAGGCCGTCGCCCCCCCTCGACCCATAAGCGCTAACTTAACCTTGAAAACAGCCAGTTTGGGCTGCAGATCAAAATAGATGAATTCATGATTCCGTTGGCGCTGCAATGACCCCGCTATGGCGATGCATGTTGTCAGAACTGTTCTTATAAGGTTCCACTGTTGTTGGCGCCCTTGTCGCTCTTGAGTAGAAAGTGCCGCAGGCACGTCATACATTAGCCCCGGGTGGCAACCCGGCCCCGGGTGGAAATCCGGGGAACGGGCATCCACACAAGAATCCGAGTCCCGAAGGGACGGCAGAGCCGCCACATTTTTCATCAGATACGGATCGTACTGGATGGTCTTCTGCCGTCCCTGCCGGGACTCATGTGC
>SLSB01000139.1 GCA_007130675.1 Candidatus Hydrogenedentota bacterium
CCGAGGAAACCGGCCTGCCGTTCGAGGATGCCTGGGACATCGATCTCGTATGGAGCACCAATGACGGCCCGGTGCCCTGGAGCGAGCGCGGCCGCTGCACTGATATGGGCCATGCCGAGTTTCTCGAGGGGGGTGTCGACCGCCGCGCGGCACCGGCCTGTCCGTTTACCGACCCCGAGGAAGTGCTCGCATTCGACGCGGTCGAGGAATACGGCCTGCCCGAGTTCGATGCGCTGGTCGACTACCTCGAACAGCATTACCGGGAAAACCAGAAAGCGCGCCCGAACCAGGTGTTCACGGCCGGGTACTACAAGACGCTTGTCAGCGGCGCCATCGAGGCGTTCGGCTGGGAAATGTTGCTGATGGCAGCCGCAGACACGGTCCGTTTCGAGAAGGTGCTCGACTCGTTCTACCGTCTCAGCCTGCACCACTACCAGGCGTGGGCCCAGACCTCCGCGCCCGTGTTCATCAGCCATGACGACATGGTCTGGACCGAAGGACCGTTCATGGACCCCGCCTTTTACCGTGCGGTGCTCTTCCCCCGCTACAAAGCGCTCTGGAAGGTCCTGAAAGACGGGGGCAAGAAGGTGCTCTACTGCTCGGACGGCAATTTCACCATGTTCATCGACGATATCGTCGAGGCAGGCGCCGACGGACTGATTTTCGAACCGCTTACAAACTTTGAGCGCGTCGTCGAACGCTGCGGCAAGACCCACTGCATCGTCAGCAGCAAGGTGGACTGCCGAACCCTCACCTTCGGCACGCATGACCAGATCCGCGCCGAGATCGACGCCACGCTCGAGGTCGCCTTCGACTGCCCCGGCTTCATGTTCGCCGTTGGCAACCACATCCCGAGCAACGTGCCCGTCGAGAACGCCCGGATCTACATCGACTATCTCCGCCAGAACTGGAGCCGGTAGGAGGGCACATTGGCACGGCAGATCGCCGGCTGTGTTTCGAAGCATAGAGGTTGCAGAATCGAATGGGCCTTGCGAGACTCGGCCCAGGGAGGCGGACATGAAGAAAGCACCAGCACCAAACAAGAGCAAGATAATCACGCTGAAAGTCACCCTCCAGTATACTGCGCCGCCCATCTGACGGCGTTTCGAGCTGGAGGACACGCTCACTTTGAGAGACCTGCATTTTGTTCTCCAGAGCGTCATGGACGGGGAGAATGCTCATCTTCACGAATTCGAGGTTCAGAACAAGATCTATTCCAGCAAAGATCTCTTCGGTGCTTATGGCACCCGTGAGAAAAGAGAGAAATGCGAAGAGGCGGATGTCCGGTTGCGTGACTTGTTCAAGTGAAAGGGCGCGAAGTTCCAGTACCTCTATGATTTTGGCGATAGCTGGTTACACGAGATAGTGGTCGAGAAGATTTCGGACCCGAGCCGGGCGTCGGCTTTCCGCGATGCATCGTTGGTGAAAGGTGCTGTCCTCCAGAAGATTGCGGCGGCATCCCCGGATACTGCTCGATGCGTGAAACAGAACGCAGTCGACCAGACTACCGCAGGGGATTGGAATTCTGTCCGCGCTGATTTTGGTTTAGCACCAAGCGGCCGCAAGAGACGCTCGAAATCCGGAAGAAACGCGCTGAAACCGGCGTCATCTTCTCCGGTCGCTCGCAAGCCGAAACAAAAGACACAAAGAAACGCAAGAAGTGGGAATGTGGTATTTGAACTCTTAAGTCCGATGTGCTACGGTCTTACCCAGATGGAACCTCTTCGGTGCTGTGGGGTTTCATGGACATCAACGGGGCTCAGCAGTTTCGCCCCAAAGGGCGCAAAACAGAAAACGACGCTGGAAACTTACAACCCCCACCCAACGAGAGAAGGAGAGAATGCGTATGAGAAACCGAATCACAGTTCAGAAGTTGGCGTTTGCACTGGTGGCGGCTGCCGTAGCCATTTCCCCGGTAGCTTTCGCGGCGGACCACGGCGAAGGCGGTTGTGCGGGAGCGTGGCTGGGTGCCGTCAAGGTTAACGACGCTGCAGCGATGGTGCTGGTCAGCCTGGCCCCGGATATGGACCCCGGCGAGACGGTAGTGGCCCTCCTCGATGTCGAAAATGGCCCTGTTGTGGCCGAAGTCGAGCAGGTGACCGCCGATGCCAAGGCGGGAATTGTGACCATTGTCGTGGCCGGCCATAGCTTTGGGGCAGCAGAGAACGTCACCATCACCTTGCGTCAGCCCAAGGGTGAACTGCTGGGTTGCGCCAAGACAGCCGGCGGAGAGGCGATTGCGCCGCTCTTCACCGTATCCCGCATTGCACCCGAATTGGCAACGCACCTGAAGAAGGCTGCGGGGCTCGTGGGAGTCCCTGCCGGCGTGATGGAAGCGCTCGAGACCATGAAGACAGGGTTCGAGACCAAGAACATCGACACTATCATGGCCAGCATCTCCGATGATTTCCGCCACTGGCAGTGGCCCAACAAAGCCACGTATCGGGCGTTTATCGAGGGCGCGATCGCACAGGGCGAACTCGATAATGCCGAAGTGGACGCGCAGTATGCCGAGTTTACACGGAATGAAGACGGAACCTGGACCGTGTATCCTATCGAAGTAATGGCTATGTTCGGCAGCGCCACCGCTGAGCTGACCCTCAGAGAAGAAAATGGTGTTTGGCGCATCATTTCCATGGATGTTGCTGGAGTGTAGTCAGTTTCTACCCTGCAAACATGCGTAAGCGCCTCGGCCAAACCCGGCCGAGGCGCTTGTTTTTTCCTTCCTTGCGGACTTCCGGTTAAATCCGACCTAGACGTGTTCGATGCTGGTGTTTTGCGCTAGACGTGTTCGATGCTGGTGTTTTGCGAGATTTCGTTACTGATGGTCACGAGGTCGGAGAGATCGAGCGCGTGGACATCGTCTCGGCCGTTGATGCGCGCGAAGGTCGCCACTTCCTCGCGCGTGGCATTGTAGAAATTGACGAGACGCTTGGCGGACTCCTCGACGTCGAACCGTTCGCGCAGTTTCGGGTCCTGTGTCGTAACACCCACAGGGCAATTGCCGGTATGGCACACGCGGTATTGCTGGCACCCAATGGCGAGGAGCGACGCCGTGGCAAGAGCTACAGCATCGGCGCCCATGGCCAGGGCCTTGGCAATGTCGGCACTGTCACGGAATCCGCCGGTGATGCACAGGGTGACCTTGCTCCCCACCTTGTCGAGAAAC
>SLSB01000368.1 GCA_007130675.1 Candidatus Hydrogenedentota bacterium
AAGGGACGGCAGAGCCGCCACATTTTTCATCAGATACGGATCGTACTGGATGGTCTTGTGCCGTCCCTGCCGGGACTCATGTGCTTGGTGCGAGCCCTGACCCCCGGGTTGAAACCCGGGGCTTTTTTCTATCGTGCCTGCGGCACTTTCAACCACGAACGGCAACGGCAGTTGAGCCCAGAAGAGGCATTTCCTGCCGGCAAACTTCCTTATGTTAGCGCTTATGGGGGGCGCCCCAGGAAGAGCAAGGCTCCCACGATGCCGGTGAGGGCGAAGCGAACGGCGCAGCGAGCAATTATGGCAGATTTTGGGGCGCGAGAATTTTTTTACCGAAGTCTTACTCACCGCTTACTGCGCATTTACGTGTATGTGTTTGAATGGTTCTCGTCAAGACGAGGGAGAACATGATAGACGGCCTGTTCACGCGAGGTGCATCAACGTGGGAACGGGTGGGCTGAAAACACACGGTTGGAAGATAGCGGTAATGAACACTGTCTGGCGCAAGGCCATCTGCCAAAAGTAACGACCACGGTCAATCTGGAAGGAGAAAAGAAATGCGCAAAACAAGAGGCGGCGGCGCGAGCCCCAACCGCTCACGATGGGCAATTGTGCTTGCCGGAGGCGAAGGCACGCGGATGCGCCCGATGATTGAGGCGTGGCTGGGTGAGTTTCGCCCCAAACAATACTGCACGTTTGTTGGTACGCGCTCGATGCTTCAACACACGATTGACCGGGCAAGCTCGGTCGTTGCCGAAAACCAGATCCTTACGGTGATCGGACCCGGCCACGGCAAATATCTGAACCGGTCGACAAACGGCAGACTGCCGGGGTCGGTTCTCGAGCAACCGCGGAGTCGCGGCACCGCCGCGGGGGTTTTTTTGCCGGCGGCGTATGTGCTCGCCGAAAACCCCGAGGCCACGCTTATTCTCTTTCCATCAGACCATTTTATTTACCCGGAACGGCGGTTCTGCGATCACATGGTGCACGCGATGGAGATGGCCGAGGAGTATCCGGAGCGCATTGTTCTCGTGGGGGCGGTTCCGGACCGTGCTGAAACCGAATATGGTTGGATAGATTCCGGCTACCCGTTGATGAAAGAGGCCAGCCGGCTGGCGCACGCCCCAATGCCAGTGACGCGTTTTCGTGAAAAGCCCGATTTGGACGAGGCGCGCGCGTTATGCCGCCAGGGAAGTTTGTGGAATACGATGGTGATGACTGTCAAAGCCAAGACGTTGTGGACTCTGGGCCGGCAGTGCATGCCCGAGACGATGTACAAATTTGATGCGTTTTTTATGGTGTTGCGCGCCGTGCGCGAGGGCCGGTTGGATGCCCGTTTCGAGGCGCATGCCCTGGCAAGCCTCTACAACGATCTTGGCCCAACAGACTTGTCGAGAGACATCCTCCAGCATGTGCCGGAGCAAAGCCTGGTGTCGCGCATGGATGGCGTGGAGTGGTGCGATTGGGGACGGCCAAAGCGAGTGGCCGAAACCTTGGCCGGCCTCGGGCGGCGTCCCTTGTTTTTGCCGGACAGTCTGCGGTCGCTTTGGGAATGGACAACATTGCTGCACGAAGTGAATGGGAGAGGGAGATATGGAACAGCAAGCTAAACCTGGCGATCCGTTCGAGGAGATTCTGCTCTCGTATACGGATATGTGCTATTCGGTGGCACTCGCGCTGACGCGCAATCCGCGCCAGGCACAGGATCTGGCGACGCACGTCCTGACACGCGCATGGCTTCGCCGCCACCGTTCTGACAGCGTGAAGGATATCAAGAAGAACCTGTTGCGTGAGTTGCGTGAGCAGTTTCTTCACCACTACGCCCGCTCTCGCTCCGTATCGGAGCCGCGTCTGATTGGAAAGAATTGAACCGTTCGAGGCAGACATACAAGGTGCTCGCAGCATCTCAATCAGGGTGCAGTACGCTCATTTGTAGAGGGAAATTGCGATGCAAACGCATGTGCTGGTAGTTGATGATGATGAGTTTGTGCGCTCGCTTCTGGCTCGCGGATTGAACCACGCTGGTTTCCTCGTGACGACGGCCGACAGCGCAGCGGAGGCGTTGCCGCTGCTGGTGGACGATGCCGCGGCGCCGGTGCCCGTCGATGTGGTGCTTACGGATTTCAGTATGCCCGGGCTTACGGGCTTGGATCTCGTCGATGTGTTGAAGCACGCAGATGTGGAACTGCCGTGTCTGCTCATGTCGGGCGACATGAGCGAGGCGCTTGAGTCAGAGGCGCATGCACGAGGTTGCGTGGGATGCCTTGGGAAACCGATTCGCTTTGCTGCCTTGGTTGAGCACATCCACCGGGCGCTCGAGGTTCGTGCGGCAGACCTGAAACAGAGCGTCGGAACGCGTGCAGCACGGGACCTTTGAGCCATGGGCTGTTTTTTGATGGGTCTGACGTGCTCGACCCTACAGCCGAGAGGCGTGGGCCGACGAGCGTGCGCGGGACATCGAGAGTTTGACCAAGCTGATCGGCAAGCCATAACACCGTGGTAGGCGCTGACCCCCAAGGCAAGGCCGGGACCGGCACGTAAGCGGAGCGCTCTTCGAGGCGCGAAGACGAGTCCGTCCCGGCCTTGCGGGCCGGGGTGATACCAAAGCGGTGGCAAGCCACCGCACTCCAAAGAGGTTCAAGGCCTTGGGCTTCCGGGCGGCCTTCTTACGAGTGGCGGGGCGGCGGTCTACCGCTGGCGCGGGGTTCTTCCCGAGCGATCGCCGGATGTCATTTTGGGGGGTCTTGAAACCGGTAGCCCGTGCCGCGCACGGTCTCGATAAAGGCAGGGCGGGAGGGGTCGTCTTCGATTTTCTTGCGAATGTGGCCGATGTGAACGTCGACGGCTTTGGGCACGCAGTAGCCGGCGCCTTTCCATCCGTGTTCGAGGAGCTTTTCGCGGGTGAATACGTATTCGGGTCGCTGGGCAAGGGCGTAGAGAATGCCAAACTCGGTTTCGGTCAGTTCGACCAGTTCGCCGTCTTTCCAGACGCGCCGTTGGCCGGGGTCCATTCGCAAGCGGTTCAAGTTCAGAACTTTATCTTCGAGGGATTCGAGCCCGGCACGGCGCAGAACGGCGGCGATGCGGGCGGACAACTCGAGCAGGCCAACGGGTTTGGAGACATAGTCATCGGCCCCGAGATTGAGGGCCATGGCTTTGACGGCCGAGCTGT
>SLSB01000512.1 GCA_007130675.1 Candidatus Hydrogenedentota bacterium
CACCTTCCAGACCTTGAGCTACACGATCGATGTCTACCGGGGCGACCGCAAACCCGAAAAACACTTCGGCTATTTTGCGTTGTACGTCACATTCTTCCCACAACTGGTGGCGGGACCCATCGAGCGTTCGACCCGTCTGCTGCCTCAGTTTTTCGAGAAGCATGGTTTTGACTATGACCGCATGCGCAGCGGCCTGCTGCTCATGATGGTGGGGTTCTTCAAGAAAGTCGTCATCGCCGACCGCATATCGGTGTATGTAAACGACGTCTACAACAATCCCGGCAAATACGAGGGCATGCCGGTGATCGTGGCGACGTATTTCTTCGCGTTTCAGGTCTTCTGCGACTTCTCCGGGTACTCGGACATTGCCATCGGATCTGCACGAGTCATGGGTTATGACCTCATGGAAAATTTCCGGCGGCCTTACTTCGGCACGTCGATCTCGGATTTTTGGCGCCGATGGCACATCTCGCTATCTACCTGGCTGCGCGACTATCTCTACATTACGCTCGGGGGCAGCCGCGTCTCGAAACTCAAGTGGTACCGCAACCTGCTATTGACCTTTGGATTAAGCGGATTGTGGCATGGAGCCGGGTGGACGTATATCATCTGGGGCAGCCTGCATGGCGTGTATCTGGTCACCAGCATCATCACCCTGCCGCTGCGCACCAAGATCCACGAGTTCACCGGTCTGACGCGCATCCCCCGGGTGCATCATGTACTTAAAATCCTGGTCACCTTTCACCTCGTATGGATTTCGTGGTACCTGTTTCGCGCCCCTTCCCTGAGCGGTTCACGTACGCTGTTCACGAGCACATTTCAGAATCTCCGGCTTTTTGATCCCGCTATCTTTGAACCGATGAACTCCGTCGAGGTCATTACCGCGGTGCTGGCTATCGTGATCATGGAGATCGTGCACGTGTTTCAAGGCCGCGGCTCGGTCGAAGAGTGGTTGCTGAGACGGCCCCTGCCATTGCGCTGGGGCATCTACTATCTCATGTTTTTCGCGATTCTGGCTCTCGGAAAATTCACTGAACAGGAATTTATCTACTTTCAATTCTGATGAAGAAAACGCGCACCATACTGAACACGGCGGCATTTCTAGCGATACTTGTGGGAATTCACGCAGGTTTGCGCGAGGCGTATTACGCCTATATTACCCCTCATGACGCCCACCTTGCGCAGCAGAAAGCGTTCTCCGCACACCCCCGCCCCTATGACATCGTTTTGCTCGGTGATTCGCACGCCATGATGGGAGTCCGGGCGAAATACCTCGGCAATGCAGCCAACATGTCACAGCTGGGTGAGGGATACGTTATCCGCTATTACAAATTGCGGTACAACCTGCGTAAGAACCCGGGCAAGATCACTACCATGATCCTGCCGGTCGACCTGCATTCGTTTTCACCGGCATGGGGCGAACGCTTCAACTTGGTCAGTTCCTCAAGATACGTCAATTACGCCGACTACATGTGGCATAACGGTGTTTCAGCGAGGGCTTTGAAGAGCTTCATTCACTATTACCTCTTCCCCTACGCCGACTTCAGCCCGGAACTCTACAGACGCCTGCCTGGGCAACAAGACGAGACCCGGCGCGAACAAATGCAGCGGCTCGTCAGAAACCTCGCGGAAACCGGCGTCTCGCAGCAACAACTCCAATGGCTTATGAGAACTCATTACGGTGAAGAGCGCGAATGGCTTTCCGAAAGGCATTTGCGTTATTTCAACCGCATCAAAGACTTATGCCAAAAAGAAAATATCCGCGTCATATTCGTGCGTTTTCCCGTGAGCAGGCATTACTTCGAGGCTGCGTCAGCAGTCCTGCCCGTAGAAGAAATCGATCGATTCTCCCAAGAACTGGTGGATGATTGGCCCGGTGCCATAATACTCGATTACCGTGACCTCTATTTTGACCGCGATGATTACTTTTCCGACCCGAACCATCTCAACGCCGATGGCTCGACGGCGTTTACGCAGCGGCTTCGCGATGACCTCCTCGAATTGGGCGTCTTGAGGGCCGAACACGAGACCGCGGCGCCGTAGCGAGCCGCAAAGGGCTCGAGCAGGTCCTGCCTTTCGAGCATAAACCCCTGCGGTCAGTCTCCATTTTCCTGCGCTGTGACGTGCACCCTTCGGATGACGAGATTGTTGTGGAAGTTGACGAAGCGGAAGTCAGCGCCGCCGTTTTGGCTGTGCGTGAAGGCCGCGTCGGGAAGTTCAAAAGACAGGGATATCCATTCTCTGGTCCCATCGAGCCTGTGCCGCGGCCCGTCGCGGTAGGCGCTGCCGGTATGCGAGTCGTAGTGAATGCCGATTTCGCCGGGGGCGTTGTCGAGCAGCGTAACTGTCACCACGGCAGTTTTTCCGGGGGTGCGCTGGAACGGAGCCGAGAACGCATCGGCGATCTCGAAATACACATACCGGACGCGTTCGGATTTTTCTTGTTGAAGCACGGCCTGATCGCCTTCGCCCGAGACCGTAAACGGTCCGTCGGCAACGCGCACCGGAGCGAGGCCGTTAAACGGCTGACCCGCCACAAATTCCGCTTCCGACATCGCAGGCAGCGCCAGAGCGATGTGTTCCTTGGTCTGCTCGTACGCCTTCACGAGCAAAAAGAACGTGTAGGGGTCTACAAACTCGACATTGGAATTCTCGGCGACCGCGGCTTCCATGGTCTCGCGATGCCACGACGGAGATTTCAAAATCGTGCGGATAAACAGAAACTTTGGCACATTAATCCCCGCCAGACTGGCGATTGTTGCGCCGGCGTTCGGAGGGGATCCATGCAAATCAAGCTTCATGCGGACATACGGCATGATATCGCGGTGAACCCCTTGCGGCGCGATGTTCTGGCCTACGATCCCATCGGACGAGAATTCGAGGTAGGCGTCCTTGCCTTGTTCGCCCATACCCGGCGAATGCCCGTCGATAATGAAGCCGGTGATGGAAAGATCGTAGCGCTCCGCGTAAGGCCGGTTGTGAGCCACCCAGGCCTCGAGTCCACACGGCAGGCCGGACATGCCCCGCCGATGTTCCTCGAGCAGCATACCGGGGTTAAGATAACCCGCACCCGAATCGCCAAACATGAACCAGTCGTTGGGCGACTGGTTTGTGCGGACGTAGTGCATGGCGTGCGGCGCGCGGCGGTCGAGATTCGGGTTGAACGCCC
>SLSB01000036.1 GCA_007130675.1 Candidatus Hydrogenedentota bacterium
ATCCATAACCGGGTCGGCTGGAACTACCGCATGACCGAGATGCAGTCGGCGATCGGCCTCGCCGAGCTGGACCGGATGGACAACTGGAACATGCCCGCGCGGAAACGCAACGCGCATATCGTGATCGATGCGCTCAAAGACCTGCCGCAGGTGCTGTATGCGCCGATCGACACGGAAGAGCGCCAGAACGGTTGGTTTGTGATGGCATTCTCGCTCGATATCGACAACATGACCTGCGATATCGGGCAGTTTGTCGAGGCGGCCGGGGCCGAGGGGGCACCGTGCTGGAAAGTCTTCTGGCCGCAGTGCCATACCGAAAAGGCGTTCATGGAAAAACGCGGTTTCGGCGACTCGGGCTTTCCGTTCACCTCGAAAGAATACGCCAGCCCCGAGAGCGTCGACTACACGAAGGTCGAGGTGCCCAACGCGGTGTGGCACCAGGACCACACGTTCACGTGTTTCGCGTTTCCGACCTTCACCGAAGACGACATGCACCAGATCGCCAACGCGCTGGTAAAGGTCATCAAAGCGTATTCGAAGTAACGCATCCGCGCACCTAATCTGGAAAGGCTTTGTCTTTTCGCGGCATGTGGAAGAAACGGATTATCTGGGCGGCCGTTGGGGTTTCCGCGGCCGCTCTGATTGCGCTCTTTGTTCTTGCGCTTGCGCTCACGCACGGCGGAAGCACGGTATTCGATCCGCCTGAACCCCGCACCTATGCCGATACGGATCGGCTTCAAATCGTCACCGTGCAGATGCAGTGGAACCTGCCGGATTTTGCCAGCTGTGACGCCTTCGAGACTGCGATTGCGCGCCTGATGGACGACGGCATGGCGCAGGTGGACCCTGATTATCCCGCCTTGTTCGTGTTTCCCGAGCTGCTCGGCGCTCCGCTCTATCTTGATGGCGATTTTGAACAGGCGATCGGCGAGGACACCTTTGCCGGTGCGATGGAGGTTGTGGTCAAGCGCAATCTGGTTGGCGTGCTGTTTCACATGGCGCGTTTCAGAGTCAGCCCCGCCCGGGCGCTCTTTCTCACGAAGGGACACATCGCCGGACGGACCTATGTCGAGACCTTTTCGCAGTTGGCGCGTGCACACGGCGTCTACATCAGCGCGGGCTCGATACCCCTGCCGGCGTTTCCGCTCGCGGAGGACGGTTCGCGCCTCGCTTACACCGTCCGAGGCCCCGAGGTTCACAACGTCTCGTACTTGTTCGGTCCCGACGGCCGCATCGTCAGCCGCCAGAGGAAGGCCTTTCTAACGGCGCTTGAAGACGCCGATGGTCTTGACCTCACGCCCGGCGGGGTCGATGCATTGGAGGTCGTCGAGATTCCCGGTGCGCGAATTGGCATGGCGATATGCCTCGATGGGTTCAAAGATGAAGCTGTTGACCGCCTGGTCGAGCTTGGCGCGGACATTCTCCTGCAACCATCGGCCAATCCGGGGCGGTGGTCGCCAGGCGAACAGGAGAACTGGCTGTTAAGCGCGTGGCGGCAAGTCCAGCGCTGGCCCGAGTTGCGGTGCGCGGTCAACCCGATGAT
Source organism: Candidatus Hydrogenedentota bacterium (assembly GCA_007130675.1). Classification (GTDB taxonomy): domain Bacteria; phylum Hydrogenedentota; class Hydrogenedentia; order Hydrogenedentales; family SLHB01; genus UBA2224. Next base: position 1,544 of record SLSB01000036.1, read on the forward strand.
GAACGGCAACCTCTTCGATCTTGTCTTCGAGGGGCAATCCGCCGTGATTGTTCACGAAGACGACGCAAAACCGGGCCTCACCTACCAGGATGTACCATCGACCGGGGGTTTTCTGGCCTTGGCATCCCAGCCCGACACCGAGGAAATCCTCGTGACCATCCTCGAGTAGAGCTGCGAATAGGTCTGCGAGCCCGCCACTTTCCAGCGCAGGACCCCCGCCGGCCCAGTTTTTCCATCCAAAGGAGGGCGGGTTTCCAGCCCGCCCATAGACTGTGGCGGATGCAATCCGCCTTCCGGTTAATGCGGGGAACCTGCGATAAAGGTCAGCGGCGCGGGTGCCGCACACCATTGCCGGACGAACAAGGAAGGCGGGGCGGGTCAGGAGACCCACCCTCCGCTCCCGGTCACCCAGAAACGGCCACGCATTGTCCCAGTCCGGAATGACCGTCTATTCGGCTGGCATGAGTGTGCTGGCGGTTCGTGCGCGGGTTTCCCAGTCGAGGTGCAGTGTTTCGCCGTTGCAGGCGAAGGAAACCTCAGTGGCGGGAAACGCTGCGTCTGCATAGGGATTGCCGTAGCGGGGGTAGCCATCCAAAGTGACCCGGTTGCCGTCCTGGCGCAGTGATTGCCGCCAGCCGAACTCGAGGAGCCCCTGCGACGGCGACCGGTAGGCGACATCGAGTCCATTGCTCCACAGATGGGCACGTTCAACGCGTTCAACAAAATGCTCGAAGGTCCCGTAGTCGGCACTGCATCCCAGCTCGCAGATCCAGATATTGCGCGTGCCGGGCGCGATCAGTTCGCGGTTCTGATCCTCGCCAGGCTCGGTTTGCCAATGGGTGGGCTGCTGCGACCAGAGCGCGAGATAACTGTCGCCTTTACGGGCGAATTTCCACGCGCCGCGGTCCACAAACTCGTCAAACCGGTCCTTTGGCAGCCACGCATGGGTAAACTCAAGTTTGTGAGTGACATAGAGACCTGGCCGGGTCGAGATGCGGTGGAGAACGATGGCCACATTCTCGACTTGGCCGACCCGCGGAAGATTGCCCGCCCCTGTCCAATAACTTGGCGAAGGGCCATCCTTCTTCGCGGGATGGGTCGTGAAACAGACGGCGTCGGGGGCTAGCGTGGCCTGCCAAATGTGTTGTTGATCGCCCCCGAAGCCGGGCCGATGATCCTGGGCCGAGCTGAGCATATAGCTGGGTGTGCGGAACGTGTAGATGTTGGCCTCACTGCGCAGATTGCGCTGGAGGTCGTGGCGGTATCTCCACAATACGAAGGGCAGGACACGCCATCGCTGGGCGCGCTCAATGAGCCTGCGTTGCTTCGCGAACGGTTCGAAGAAGTCGTTCTGCCACCAGCGGTATTCCTCGAACATGCGCAGCGTGAGCGGAAACACGCGCGGGTGCGCATAGGCTTCCATGGTGAAGAAATGCATCCCGTCCTCGAGACGGTCGTAATCGAGCCCGTATTTCGGGGCGTCTTCGACGGAAAAACTCATGCGCTGCCGGTTGACGATGGTCCGGTCGATGTCGTTGGCCATCTCGAACACGACTCGCGGCGGGCGGTAGTTGGGAGTAATGGTGAGAAATGTGGCGCTCATATTGCCCACGTTGAAG
>SLSB01000337.1 GCA_007130675.1 Candidatus Hydrogenedentota bacterium
TCCGACCGTAAGGCCTCCAACTGGTTTCGCGCTATACGATTCGGGTAGCGACGCGTGAGTCCACGCGCCGAGCACCCTTGTATGCGGACCTGCCGATGGTCCATTATAGTGCCGATGAACGGACGTTTCCCACGCAGTACAGCCACGATGACAAGGACCAGCCATGCCTGATTCGGATACCAGTTTGCCAACGCAGTCGTTTGACATAACGCGTGATGTAATGGCATTGGTGTTGGGCGGTGGTCGCGGCAGCCGCCTGCGGCCGCTCACCGCCGAACGCGCCAAACCGGCTGTGCCGTTGTGCGGCCGCTACCGCCTGGTGGATATTCCCATCAGCAACTGCATTCATTCGAAAATCAACCGCATCTTTCTGCTGACGCAGTTCAACAGCGCGTCACTGCACCGGCATATCAGCCAGACCTACAAATTCGACGCGTTTTCCGAGGGATTTGTCGAGATACTCGCGGCCGAGCAGACCTACCACAGCGGCGACTGGTACCAGGGCACCGCCGACGCGGTCCGCAAGCAATTCCGCCACTTCCGCAATCTCGACGCGAAGTATTTCCTGATTCTCTCGGGCGATCAGCTCTACAGCATGGATTACAGCGCCATCTTGAGAACGCACATCGAAAAAGGCGCGGACATCACGGTGGCCACGCTGCCCGTTACGAAAGATGCGGCGCGGGCCTTCGGCATCTTGCAGGTGGACCCAAGCGGACGACTGGTCAACTTCGTCGAGAAACCCTCGACGGATGAGCAGTTCGAGCAGCTCGTCACGCCCAAAGCCGTGTTTGACGATTTCGGCCTGGAATCGGATGGACGGCATTTCCTCGGCTCGATGGGCATCTACGTGTTCAACGCCGAGCTGTTGCGCGAACTTTTGCTCGAGCATCTCGATTGGAACGATTTCGGGCATCATGTGTTGCCCCGCACGCTCAACGACCATGCCGTCTACGCCCACTTGTTCTCGGGGTATTGGGAAGATATTGGCACCGTGCGGTCCTACTACGAGGTCAGCATCCGCATGGTGCAAGCCGAGCCCCCGTTCGAGTTCCACCGGCCGGGCCATGTGGTGTACAGCCGTGCGCGGTTCCTTCCGGGCGCGCGCATCAAGAACGCCACGGTGACGGATTCGATGATCTGCGAGGGCTGCCGCATCGAGAACGCAACCATTTCGGACTCGATCGTGGGCATCCGCACCATCATCGGCCCAGACGTCACCATCGAGCGCAGCATTGTTATGGGCGAAGACTTCTACGAGGAAGAATGCCCGCCCGGCCAGATCCCGATCGGCATCGGTGCAGGGTCGCACATCCGAGGAGCCATCGTCGATAAGAACGCCCGTATCGGCCGCAATGTGCGCATCCATGCCGCGGACAAACTGCCCGACCAGACGGGGAACGGCTGGGAGATACGCGACGGTATTGTCATCGTGCTCAAAAACGCGCTCATTCCCGACGGAACCGTCATCGGCAAGACATGACCGCTTGCTTCAGACGCGTGGCGGCCCAACGCCGCAACAGCAGCAGGATTGCAGTCCGCAACCGACAGACGGCGTCGCTTCTCTCGTTCTCTTGCACGGCCACCTTCGGACGTCAATAGCAGAAGGGTTCCCACCGCTGGGACCATCTCTGGTACTATGGCGTTGTGCTCACGCCGCCAACCGCGAAGGAGGGACCGCGACCATGCCGAAGAAGGAGAAGGCCTCGGATTTCAGGTATGACACGGGCGAAGCCCGCATTCCCTGGGCTGCTGTTGGGGAACATGTGCGCGAGGAGGACATCCTCGCGCTGGTCACGTTTCTGCTCCGGCCGGCCCGAGGAAAAGAAAAGCAATACCGAGCGCAGTTGAAAAAGCTCGAGTCGGAGCTTGGCACGCTGGGAAAAACGGCCACGCCCGCGGGCAAGCTCAGCCTGGCAGGAAATGTGAAGGCCCTTGAAGAAGAAACGGCCAAGTTTCTCGGGGCGAAACACAGCGTATTCCTCACCAATGCGACCGTTGGCTTCGAGATCGGCTTCAAATATGCCGGATTGAAACCCGGCGACGAAGTTATCGCCCCTGCCATCACGTTTATCGCGACGATCGCCTACCCGCTCAGCATCGGGGCGAAGGTCGTGTTGGCCGACGTCGACCCGCGCACTCTCAACATGGACCCGAACGACGTCGAACGCAAAATCACGGACAAGACCAAGGCCATTATTCCGGTGCATCTTGGCGGCTACCCCGTCGATATGGCCCCCATCATGAGACTGGCCCGCAAACACAATCTGACGGTTATCGAGGATGCCGCGCACGCGTTTGGCGCGACCTATCGTGGCAAAATGGCCGGCACAATCGGGCATTTCGGCGCGTTCAGCTTTCATGAGGTCAAGAACATCACTTCGCTGGGGGAGGGAGGCATTCTGGTCTCGAATACAGCGTTTGGCAAGGAACTACGCCGCGCACGGTTCCTCGGACTCGACCTCTCGCGGCAGATTCCGAACTGGCTTTACGACGTGCCTGCGTTTAAAGGCAAAGAGGGCCATTTCTTTACAGGCAACTACTCGACGACCGAGATCCAGGCGCTGGGGCTGCTGTCGCAGATGAAGCGTCTTCCGCGCATCATCGCCAAACGCAAACGCGCCGCCCAGTATCTGAACAAACGATTCGGCAAGGTGGATGGCATTGTGCTTCCTCCGGGCGATGACGCCAAGATCAAGAGCACGCACCATCTGTACCTGTTGCAAGTCGACCCCGACAATGCAGGCGGCGACATCCAGGCGCTCAAGAAGAAGCTCGAGGCGCGCGGCGTGGTCCAGATTCCCCATTTCGCGCCGTTGTACAAATTCAGTGTGATGAAGCAACTCGGGTACGACACCCGAGCCATCGAAAAGACGTGCCCGGTCGCCGAGGAGGCGTTCCAGCACCGCTTCACCCATTTGCCCCTCTACGATTTCAGCAAAGAGCAATTGGCCTACCTTGCCGACGCGGTTGTCGAGTCGGTGAGCGAGATGAAACGCGGAACATGAGTCAAGAGCTGCCCGCGTCAACGCGCCCTGAAGCCCGCGGCAGGGGAAGGAGGTTGTTGTGAGTTTGCGCATCGCCTTTGTAGGATTCCGGCACGCACACATCCACGGGTTGTATGCCCTCGCCCGCGAGCGCGAGGACCTCGA
>SLSB01000451.1 GCA_007130675.1 Candidatus Hydrogenedentota bacterium
AGGGGATCGAGATGTTGCGGGGAACTCAAGGCCGGTTTCTGTATCCCGTTGCGATGCAGCACGTAGAATCCCTGTGTGAATACCTCAGTGAATGCGGCGCAATCGAGCGCTGCGAGGTTGCCGGAAGCTACCGCCGCGGAAAAGACACGATCGGCGATCTGGATATCCTGATACAGGCTCGGGATCGCGAAGAGGCTTTCGAGCATATCGCCGCCTACGCAAATCTCGAGGAAGTGCTCAGCAAGGGACACGAACGTATTTCGGCAAGACTCGGCGGCGGAATGCAGGTGGACTTTCGTTTCGTGAAGGCTTCGGCCTGGGGGGCGGCCCTTCTTTATTTCACTGGGTCGAAAGCCCACAGCGTTGTGTTGCGAAAGCGCGCGCGCGAACATGACTGGAAACTCAACGAATACGGGCTGCACAAGGGCGGAAAGCTGCTGGCTGGAAAGACCGAAGAGTCCATCTATCACCGCCTCAATCTCGGGTGGATACCCCCCGAACTTCGCGAAGACCGGGGAGAGGTGGCAGCCGCGGAAGAAGGCGCCCTTCCGACACTGCTTGAGCTGGATGACGTTCACGGCGACCTCCACTGCCACACGAATGCCAGCGACGGCTCAGCCACGATCGAGGAGATGGCCCAAGCCGCACAAGACCGGGGACTCGAATACCTGGCTATCACGGATCATTCGAAGGCCGTTCGGGTCGCCAATGGATTGGACGAGAGGGGGCTGCGTAAACACGCGAAAAATGTTCGCGAGGCAGGCAAGAAGCGCAATGGAATCTGGCTACTGGCGGGAGTCGAGGTGGATATCCTTAAGAACGGAAAACTGGACCTGGACAAAGATGTACTATCGGAAATGGACTGGGTTGTCGCCAGCATTCATTCGTATTTCAGGCTGAGCGCCCGGGAGATGACGGAGCGTTTGGTTCAGGCGATAGAAAGCGGGGCAATCCATTGCCTGGGGCATCCGACAGGCCGTCTCATCGGCAAACGTGAACCCTTGGAATTCGACATGGAAGCGGTCTTGCAGGCATGCCATGAGCACGACGTTTGTCTGGAGATTGACGCCCAACCCGATCGCATGGATTTGACCGACGCGCACTGCAAGAGTGCCAAGCAGATGGGAGTGCGGATAGCTATCGGCACCGATGCACACAAGCCCCGCGAACTCGATTTTCTTCGGTTTGCGGTCAATACCGCGCGCCGCGGATGGCTTGAAACAGGCGATGTCGTAAACACCATGACCGCAAAGCAACTGCGTGGGCTCCTCGAGGCGCGATAACGGCATCTTCGCCGCACAGTATTCTGGTGGCTCCGCTCTGTTCGCGCTGGACTCGAGGACATGGTGAATGCCACACTACGGACACACCCTGAGCCGGGGGCGAATGATGCGAAACGCGCCCGGTATCCTTGCCTTTTGAAAGGCCGCTTTCGCAGGCGCGGGGTGCAAGGAGGTGTGGATGGGATATTCCTTGGAGGCGGTCGAGAATCCACGGGAAGAATTGAGGCGCATTGCGAAAGAGCAACTCGACCAGGCCATCGAAAGCGCCACCAATCGGGCCATGAACCGCGACGAAGCGGTGCACGATATTCGGAAGTGCATGAAGAAGGTCCGGGCCGTGCTGCGGATGGTGCGCGGCGAGCTTGGCGAAAAGGTATACAAGAGCGAGAACGCCTGTTTCCGAGACGCCGCGAAGTCGCTTGCCGAATTGCGTGAGACGGCGGTGCTCGTTGGCACGGTCGAAAGACTCGAGTCCCAATTCACCGAACAGCTTGCCCCCGGCTTGTTTGATACGCTTCTGCGGAACCTCCGGGGCCAGAAAACTGCGGTTCGCGAGAGGGACTTGGGCAAGAAAAACGCGCTCGATGAGGTGGCCGTTGTGTTGCGGGATGCGCGCAAACGGGTGAAAGACTGGCCGCTCAAAAGCAAGGACTTCTTACTGATGGCGCCCGGCATCCGGCGGGTTTATAAACGGGGGCGCAAAGAGTTTCAGACCGTCACGAACGCGCCCAGCGACGAAAACGTCCATGAGTGGCGCAAACAGGTCAAATATCTTTGGTATCATATGCGCATTCTCGATGAGGTTTGGCCCGTGGTGATGGGGGCGTTAATCGGTGAGCTTGACGCGCTCAGCGATCGGCTCGGAGAAGATCACGACCTGGCCGATTTGCGGGCGGTGCTGGCCAAGAAACCTGAGTTGGCCGGGGATCTGGCCACACACCAGACGATCGTCGCGCTACTCGAATGCCGGCAAGCGGAATTGCGCAGCGCAGCCTACGCATTGGGCCAACGCATCTATGCCGAGAAACCCGCGGCGTTTACCGCCCGCCTGGGGATGTATTGGAGCGCGTCGCAATCTGCTGCCGGGGTATGATATCGGGGCTGGCGCCGATGAGGCGTGCAGCCATCGGCTGCGTTGAGTGTTTTGCAACGCGGGGGCAACACGGCAATGGCTCGGGAGAGCCGCTTTGCCTGTGGAGCATCATTCTCTCCGGCTGACTGGCACATGAGGGGCACTCCGCGTACAATGCGCGGTGTGTGCAGTCTGTCTAAACAGGAGGAGCGCCCATGCACGATATTGCAAGGCTTACGGAGCGGATCAACGAAATGTCGCGCGGGTTTCAACAATCGGCCACCCTGTACACGGCGGTCGAGGCGGATGTGTTCGCCCATTTTGCGCACGGACCGAAGACTGCCGCCGAGATTGCCAAAGCACTCGGGTGGGATCCCCGCGGGACACGCATCTTCCTCGATGCGCTGGTCGCGCTTGAGATTCTTGAGAAAAGCAGCGAGCACTATGCCAACTCGGTCTCGGCCGAAATGTGTCTCGTTCCTGGCAGTCCGGGCTATCAGGGCAACCTCATCAAGCACCAGCGGTCCGGTTATCTGAATTGGCTTCACATGGACGAGGCGTTGCGCACGGGGCGCGCCGTAACACAGGACGAAGACGAGCAAACCCCGGAAGACCGGCGCAACTTCAAGCCTGACGAACTGCGCAATTTCATCCTTGGCATGTCCGACATTGCGCGCATGAGCGCCCAGCACATTCTGGATGCCGTAGATTTGTCGCCCTACCGCCGGCTGCTCGATGTGGGCGGCGGCCCGGGCACTTACGGTATTGCCTTTCTCGACCGTCATGCCCAGATGAGCGCCACGCTTTTTGACCGTCCCGAGGTGGTCGAGATCGCTCGAGAGCAGGTCTGCGCGGCCGGGCTTACAGAGCGGTTTGCGTATATTCCCGGCGATTTCATGCTCGATCCGATGGGAGGCGGCTACGATTTGGTGCTGCTTTCAAACATCATTCACAGCTACGGCCCCGAGAACAACCGGAAGCTGGTCAAGAAATGTTTCGATGCCCTCGAGCCCGGCGGGTTGCTGGTTCTCAAAGACTTTATTGTGGAAGAGGACCGCTCAGGGCCGCCCTTCAGTCTGCTGTTTGCGTTGCACATGCTGATCCATACTGGCGAGGGCGACACGTATACCTATAACGAGGTGGCTTCTTGGACCGATGCGGCGGGTTTTGGGCCGGGCCGCGCGGTGGACATCACGCCGCAAAGCCGCTTGTGGCTGGCCGAAAAACCCGGCGCGGCAACCTGAGCCCATGCTGGTGGGCATTCATCAACCGCACTACCTGCCGTGGTTGCGGTATTTCGACAAACTCGCCCGCTCGGATACGTTCATACTCCTCGATACCGCGCAGTTCTCGAAAAACGGTTGGCAGAATCGCAATAAGATCAAGACGCCCGGCGGGACTACGCTCCTGACGGTGCCTGTCCACTCGCGTCTGGGTGAAACACTGTGCCACGTGACTATTGATAACCGCCAGCCGTGGCGGGCCAAACACCGGCGCACGCTCGAGCAAAGTTACGGCAAAGCGCCGCACTACGCGGAACATCGGAGTTTCTTTGACGAAGTCTACGCACGCGAGTGGGAACGCCTGGCGGATTTGAATGGGTACATGCTCGAGTACTTTGTGCGCGTCCTGGGCATTGAGACGCCCATCGTCACGGCTTCCTCGCTCGGTGTGTCCGGCGAGGCAACAGAGCGGCTCGTGAAGCTGATCAAAGCCGTGGGGGGAACGCGGTACTACAGCGGCGCCCATGCGCTCGATACCTATCTCGATTGCGAGGCTCTCGAAGAGGCCGGTATCGAGCTGGAATTGCAGCAATGGCAGCCACCGGCGTATCCTCAGCTTCATGGGGAGTTCGTGCCCGATTTATCCATCGTGGATCTGCTCATGCATTGCGGGCCTGACTCGTTGAAGGTGCTTCTGAAATGATGCGTTCGGTTCCGCACAGTGCGGTAGATGTCGGCGAGGCCGAGATCCAGGCCGCCGAGCGCGTGCTGCGCTCGGGCCGCTTGGCCCAGGGTCCCGAAGTGGCTGCGTTCGAAGACGAGTGCGCCGCGTTTGTGGGGCGCGCGCACGCCGTGGCGGTCAAAAGCGGCACCGCCGCGCTGCATCTGGCACTGGCGGCCCTCGGGGCCAAAGAGGACCGGTGCGTAGCCATACCGGCCTATGCCTGCGCATCCTTGATGACGGCGGTGCGGCTGTGCAGGGCCGTGCCCGTTCTGTGTGACGTTAGCGAAGACTACACGCTTGACGCGGCTGCCATCCCCCGTGATGCCGCGGCGGCCGTTCCCGTGCACTTGTTTGGAGCGTCCACGCCCATTCCCACGGAGATGCCGGTGGTGGAGGATATTGCCCAGTCCATCGGAGGAGACACGGGACGCCATGGTCAAGCGGCTGTGGTGTCGTTTTACGCCACGAAACTGCTCACGACCGGCGAGGGCGGCATGCTCTTGACCGACGACGAAGGGCTTGCCGAATATGCGCGCGACCGGCGCGATTACGACAACCGCGAAGATTTCATCGAGCGGCACAACTACAAGATGACCGACCTTCAGGCTGCGATTGGCCGCGAGCAGTTGCGGCGTTTGCCGGGGTTCATCGCGACACGGGCGGCCATTGCGGAACGGTATCACGAGGCATTTGCTGACCTGCCGGTCGGTCGGCCGTCTGATGGTACGGGGCATGTGTATTTTCGTTATGTGATTTCTTCGGATGAGCGCGATGCGCTCGAGGCGTTTCTGAATGCCCGCGGGATCGAGGCCAAGCGCCCGGTCTACCGGCCGGCCCATCATTACACCGGTGGCACGTTTCCCAATGCCGAGCGCGCCCACCGCACATGCCTCTCGCTGCCGATTTACCCGGCGCTGGTCGATGAAGCCGTCACCTATGTGATAGACTCGATGCTGGCATTTTGGCGTGCCTGATCGCGCCAGGGGAGACAGGACAAGCCGCAGCCGGCTTCACCGCGGGAATTATCGGGGATGTTTGACCATCTTCATTATCAGTTGCGCCTGTATATCCAGGCCGGAACCACAGCGTTCGTGCTCGCTGCTGTTCTCACGCCATTGCTCATCGTTATTCTCCGCAAGCTGAACATGATGGATGACGCGATCAAGGGCAAGCTTCACGAACGGCCTGTGCCGCGTGGCGGCGGGATGGCGATTTTCATTGCGTTCGCGGCGGCCGTGCTCTTGCCCAATTACCGCGACAATCCGATGAAAGGCGTCATGTTCGGTGCATTCGTGTGCATGGTCGTCGGCATGGTGGACGATATCCGCGGCGTGCCCGCCGTGGTGAAACTACTCACGCTGTTTGTCGTGACCATGGTGATGAGCCATTTTGGCGTACGCGTCACCCTGACCGGCTACGGTCCCGCCGATCTCGCGATTACCCTTGTGTGGATCGTGGGCGTTACCAGCGCGTTTAACGGCATCGACAACATGGACGGACTCGCCTCGGGTATCGCGGCTATTGTGTCGCTTATGTTCCTGATTATCGCGGTCATGAACTTCTTCCGCGTGGGCACCGAGCACCCTCTGACGTGGTTCGGGCTGCTGGCTGCCGGATTACTCGGGGCAAACCTCGGGTTTCTTATCTTCAATTTTCGTCCCGCGCATATCTTTATGGGCGACGCCGGCAGCTTTTTTCTGGGATTCACCCTGGCCGCGCTGGGGGTGATGGGACGGTGGAATGAAGACCGGGTGATCGCCGCTGCCATCCCGCTGCTGATACTGGGGGTGCCCATCGCAGACTTTGCGTACACCATCATTACTCGCATTGTTCGCGGAGAAACCCGTTCACTGCGCAGCATTATCGAGCATTGCGCACTCGATCACCTGTCACATCGCCTCATTTGGATTGGTTTCACGCAGCGGAAGGCCGTTTTATTTATCTATCTCATCTGCGCGGCACTCGGAATTACGGGTATCTTGCTGCGGACCGCCAGCACCTTTACCGACACGGCCCTGGCTTTTGTTCAGGGGATGGCCATTCTCACTATTGTGGGTGTGCTTATGGCGGCTGTAAAAGACCGCCATCTCTGCATGCTGCGCCAGGAAATCGCCCGGATCAAAGGCGAGCCTTTCGACCCCAACACCCATGAAGACCTGTTGCGCTAGCCGCAATATCTCACCAACTCGGGCTCGCGTGAGTTGATCAGATATGCGCAGACTTGGGTTGCGAGGAAGGGACGTGCGTTTTCTGTAAACAGACTGTTCTGGGACATTTTCACAGCAGCCTGCGTTGTCTGAGAATCATAATCCATCCATGCAAAACCGTTTGTGCAAAACGCAGATGCCCGCCATTTGAAAGCTGTGAACTATCCGGCCTGGTCGCGGACCGTCCCTCCTAGGCAGGGTCTCGTCGGCAGCCCGTTGTGGCAGATGGAGGAAAAAGTAACCTGCGGCGCCTGAGCATCGCAATGCATTCATGCAAAACCGTTTGCGTAAGCCTCGGGTGTCCGCCGGTTCACAGCTGTGAACTATCCAGGCTCCGTGGAAGGCACCGCGGGCGGAAGAGAATCCGGGGGGTGTGGTGTTACTAGAATGTGAGCATTTTTTGGCTGTTTTACTGTTCTTTTCAGAGCCTTGTAGACCGGCTGATTTTGTGCTACACTTAAATTGAAGATTCCGGGGAGTCAGAGGGCGGTGCACTGCCCCCGTAATCGTTAGGGGACGCCATGCTCCCGGCAGCTTGACAGCCCCGTAAGAGTATGGTTAAATACGGTTTGTAATTGGTTGTACAGCGGAGAAGGAGAAGACCACAATGAGAAAAGCGTTAGTCGGCGTCTTGGCTGTTGGCGTGGTGCTGATGTGCAGCACGGCATCTGCAGCCACCTATCAGCCTCCGAGAGTCTGGGATGATCTGTCTTGGTGGGGAAACACCGGAGCCACACCGGAACCAGTGCCGGATCCCGTGCGGTCTGGATATTGGTGGTGGCCCACCGAGCCCGCCTCGAATGTAGGCGATGCGGAACTGTGGGGCAACCGCGGCGTAGTCTACAGTGATTGGGAGAGGCCAGCGCCTCCGCCTCCGCCTCCGCCGCCTCCGCCGCCACCGCCACCTGTTGAGCCGGAGAGAGAGCATGTGGCACCGGTGCTCAACCACATCCTGTTTGATTTCGACAGGTCCGAGCTCAAGCCTGAGGGCAAGGCCGAGATCGACAAGGCCATCGCGCATCTCCGGGAATGGCCCCAAGATACCGTGTTGATCGAAGGCCATACCTGCAACATCGGCCCGGCCGATTACAACATGGGCCTCGGTCAACGGCGTGCCAATGCGGTGAGGGATTATATGGTCGAAGCGGGTATCAGTCCTGACCGCATCGAGACCAGGAGTTACGGTCTGACACAGCCCGCGGTTCCCAATGACACGCGCGAAAACCGCATGTTGAACCGTCGTGCGGTGATTGTCACACAGCTTAGAGACTGACGGCAGACCGCATAACAAATCATCACGGCCGCTTCGGCGCCATCCGGCGCCGGAGCGGTCGTTGTGTTTTCGGCAGGCCTTCGCACATACTCCGGCCCCCCGGCTTGGCCCGGCGCGTAGAGCGGTCCGGTACTGACCGAGACTTCTCTAGACAGGTTGTTGCGGCTAAACGGTTTGCCTGCTACTATCGTTTCCATTGGGTGTCGAAAAATCGGAGAGCTTAGGGAGGGTCGAATCGTGCGTGCTTCAATCAAACCGGGCGTGTGGGTTTTAGGGATGCTCATGGCGGCAATTCTCGCAGTTTCCGCAACCGCGGACTTGGCCTCGCGGCCTTACCAACTCGATACGGGACTCATCTCTCGGTCGATTTCTTTCGAGAATCCGACCGGAGCTCCCGGTGAGGGCGGTCAGGCGGCCAGCAGGCTCGGGCCCGGCCGCAAAGGAGCCGCCTACCGCGTGTTCGAGCCGGGCGAGACTGTGCAACTGGCGGATATCGAGGGTCCCGGCACTATTCGGCACATCTGGATGACCATTTCGGACCGGAAACCCGAGACGTTCCGCAGTTTTGTCATCCGGGCATATTGGGACGGCCAGGAACATGCGAGCATCGAATGCCCGCTGAGTGATTTCTTCGGGTTTGGCCACGGAAAAGTCGAGTCGTACCAGTCCGCGGTGCATTCGTTGGGCGAGAATGCCGGCATGAACATCTGGCTGCCCATGCCCTTTACGAGGCGCGCCTACCTCACGCTGACGAACGAGACCGAGCGCAACGTCTCGATCTACTACCAGATTGATTACACCATCAATGACGCGCATCCCGGCGACGTCGGCCGTCTGCACGTGCTGTTTCGCAGGGAGAATCCCACGACCATGAAACAGGACTTCGAGCTGTTGCCCAGGCGCGAGGCAAAGGGGCGCTTTATTGGGGCGTTGGTGGGGGTGCGCGCGCTGCATGACAACTGGTGGGGCGAGGGCGAGATCAAAATCTACATGGACGGTGACGACGAGTTTCCCACGATTTGCGGCACTGGCACCGAGGACTGGGTGGGCCTGTCGTACGGACTCCAGCAGACCCCGTTCATGTATCACGGGGCCAACCTGAGTCAGGGCCGTTTCCATTCGTTCTACCGCTGGCATCTGCCCGACCCAATCTACTGGAGAGAAGAGGCCCGCATTACCATCCAGCAGATCGCCTGGGACCGGGGCCTTGCCGAAGTCGAGGACGACTGGTCAACGGCGACCTTCTGGTACGAGCCGGTGCCCAGCGCCCCGCTGCCAGACATGCCCGATCTCGAGGCCCGAACGGCCGACTTGTGGGAAGAAGAGTAGGCGGGAAGACCAGAGATTGGATGCGTCACATGTGATTCGGCCGTAGCGCCAAGCCGCGCGCAACGCTGCCTCGGAACTGCCGCGTCGATACGTCATATGACATATAGGTCCGATGGGGCCTTGTACGTCTCGACATGACCCTTGGAATGCGGCGAGATGGCAAATTCACACGTGTCTTTGCCAAAAAGCCGGCGCGATTTCGATCCCGATCCCGATAGCGATTTCGATCCCGATGGGTGAGGCCATCTGTGTTTGAACAATGTGGTTTGATGCCATTGGAGAGGTGCGTGAAGGGCTTGAAGGGTGGGGGGCGGAAGGGCGAATTGACGCTGTTTGCCACCATATGCTACGATTTGCGTCTCATAGGGCGACTAGCTCAGGTGGTTAGAGCGCCGTCTTCACACGGCGGAGGTCACTGGTTCGAGTCCAGTGTCGCCCACCACACGACAACGCGCGGCTCAAGGATACGTTAGACCGTTCCTTGAGCCGTTTCTTGTCTCTATTGCATGTTGACCGACGGCATATGTTGCCTGCCCGCTCGGGGGCCATGCGGGTGAGACGTAAGCGAGCGGGCCGTGGATGTGCGATGTGGTGCATTGCTCGTGCCTGCGCAGTATTGATTTCATACGCAGGCAGCTTCATGGCCAATGCGGTTTTTTCTTTGGGGGGGGCCATGTGCTAAGCTGAGGCCGTCTGTGAAGCGTGGCGCGCTACGGCGCGAAGCGGCAAATGGGAGGAGAGACGCATGCCCGAATATTTTCCGGAAGTGAGCGAGCCCATCCAGTATGCGGGCCCGAAATCGAACAAGGCCTTGGCGTTCAAACACTACAACCCAAAGAAGAAAATTCTCGGCAAGACCATGGCCGAGCACCTCAAGTTCTCGGTGTGTTATTGGCACACGTTTATGAGCACGGGCAGCGATCCGTTCGGTCCGGGCACGATGCTGCGCACGTATAACGAGCCGGAAGATCCGATGGAACAGGCGAAGGCCACAATGGACGCGGCCTTCGAGTTTTTCAGCAAGCTGGGCGTGGGGTATTGGTGTTTCCATGATCACGATATCGCGCCCGAGGGCGAAACGCTGGCCGAAAGCAACAGGAACATCGACGCGATGGTCAAGCTGGCGAAGAAACACCAGCGCGCGACCGGCGTGAAACTGTTGTGGGGCACCAGTAACCTGTTCTCGAACCGGCGGTTCATGGCAGGCGCCGCGACCAATCCGTCACCCGAGGTTTACGCCTACGCCGCAAGCAAGGTGAAGAAGGCCATCGAAGTGACCAAGGAACTCGGCGGCGCGGGGTATGTGTTCTGGGGCGGCCGCGAAGGCTACGATACGCTGCTCAACACGGATATGGAGCGCGAACTCGACCACCTCGGCCGGTTCCTCGGCCAGGCGGTTGAATACAAAGAAAAGATCGGGTTCAAAGGGCAGTTCTACATCGAGCCCAAGCCGAAAGAACCGACAAAACACCAATACGATTTTGACGCGGCCGCGTGCCACGCTTTCTTGCAGAAGTACGATCTTGTGGACCATTTCAAGCTCAACATCGAATCGAACCACGCCACGCTGGCCGCCCACACGTTCATTCACGAGCTCGAGTATGCCGCCGCCAACGATATGCTCGGTTCGGTCGACGCCAACCGCGGCGACTTGCTCATCGGGTGGGATACCGACCAGTTCCCGACGGATATCCGCGAATGCACCCTGGCGATGTACATCATCCTGCGGGCGGGTGGGTTCAAGACCGGCGGCTTGAACTTCGACGCAAAGGTCCGGCGGCAGTCGATCGACACCGTGGACCTGTTTCATGCCCATATCGGCGCGATGGATGCCTTTGCCCGCGGTCTCGAGAATGCCGCGAAGCTGCTCTCGAGTAAGAAACTCGAGAAGTTTATCCAGAAACGTTATGCGGGATGGGATAAAGGCCTCGGGGCCAAAATCGAGAGCGGCGCGATGGATTTCGAGGCCCTCGAGTCATATACTCTCGAACACGGCGAGCCGAAGGTTCAAAGCGGCCGCCAGGAAATGCTCGAGAATATTCTCAACGAGTACCTGTAACACCGGCGGTCAACGCCCGTGTTCAGACGGGGAGCCCCTGGGGAGAGGGCTCCCCGCCTCCTACCCGATTTGAGCCGTCGATTCGCACACGTACTGGATCTCGCCGCCCCGCATCGCCGCCTAACCTCAGGCGAGGTAGCATAAGCCCTTTGTTTGTCTGGTCGCGGGTTTGCGGGTTCAGACACCCAGGAGGTGAGATAAGGGTAGATACCGGAGGCTTAACAAATAAGCGCTGTCCAGCTCGCTTCCGGAGCGCCGAAGGCGCGGCAATACTCCAGCCCGGGGCAACGCCCTGGGAACGGATTTCCCCGAAATGCCCGGGCTGAAAGCCCGGCACAACGCTGGACGCTATGCCCCTCCGCTGTGGGACAGGTCCCGACCCTCGAGCATTATCCGAGAGGTCTTTATTCCGCTCCAGGTTCGCCATGATATGGGTCGCGCTTTCAGCGCTGAGGGATGGGGTGGGGCTGTTGATCCCAGGGCGGCGTCACGCGCAAGCGCGTTCCTTGCCCCGGGCTGATATATTGCCGCGCCGTTGGCGCTGGAATCCGACAACCAGAGCGCACGAGTGGCTTGGCCCCAACTTCACTAGTGTTTACTCGGCGAGGGCCGCCGCTTTACCTTGACAGATGTTCAGTGTTTGAGATAGAATGCTGAAAAAGAATTCAGAGCAGCGCAAGATGGGTCAGGACCCGTCCGAGTGTACCGGGCACGAGGAGGTTGTATGGCAAAGGAATTGACGCGCCGCCAGGCCGATATTCTCCACTTTATCGTTACCTGCATCCGCGACGAGGGTATGCCCCCTACCATCGCGGAAATTGGGCGGCGGTTCAACATTTCTTCGACCAACGGTGTGAACGACCACCTCGTGGCCCTCGAACGCAAGGGCTACATCGAGCGGTCATCCAAAGCGCGAGCGATTCGGGTCA